>NZ_JBFAIR010000033.1:0-126693 GCF_040654815.1 Streptomyces sp. NPDC050619
CGTCGATGCCCGGGTGCTCGGCCGTGATCTCGTCGAGGAGTTCCTTGCGCCGGCCGGCGACGATCACCTTGTTGCCGGCCTCGTGCAGACGCAGGGCCAGACCGAGGCCGATGCCCGAGGTGCCGCCGGTGATCAGGATCGTGTTGCCGGTCATCTTCATGGGGGTCTTGCTCCTTCGGTACGGCGGGCCGGTGAGCGCCCGCAGCCTCGACCGTAGAGGCGCCCGCGCAGGGGCGGGAGAGGACGGTTCATCCATGGATCGGCGGTCCCTGGCTGAGCCGTGGACGACGCCACAGCCGGTCAGCGTCTCCAGACCAGGCGCGGCGAACCGCCGGTAGGAGACCCCGGTGGATCACAGTCCGTGTGGTGACGGCGGGGCCGGCTCCAGCGTTCGCGAGCCTCCGCAGCAGCACTGCTCCCGCGCCACCGGTTGTGGACCTCGCTGCACGGCATACGGGCATGAGCACCGTTTGGTCGTCCGTCGACTGTGCAGCACCCGACCACGGTCGCTCCGTCGGTCCGTACGCAAGGGTCCCTGTGCGATCTCGCTCAGGTATGTGTAGAGCTCGCCCGTGCTCGAGCCGGCGACGGTCGCGACGAGGTTGGCCTGCGGACTCCGGCGCGTGACCGAGTGATGACGCGCACACTGAGCCGGGGGCTGTGCGTGCGGCGTGTTAGCGTCCGGCCGTGATTTCCCCGGCATCGCATGCCTCCGCACCCGACGGCGCAATTGTCGGCACCGGTCCGGTGGGCTGCCCCGCAGCCTCGGGCGCACGTGACCCGCTCGGCGTGCTCGATCTGTTCGGCGACGGCTTCGTCCGTGACCCGTACCCCTGGCTGGCTGCCCTGCGGTCCGAGTCTCCGGTGCACCACGACGCCGCCACCGGGCTGTGGCTGGTCAGCCGTTACGACGATGTGCGCCGGGTACTGCTCGACCCGGCCGTGTTCCGTCCGGACAACGCCCTGCGCGCCGTCACCCCTTTGCCGGTCGCCGTGCTGCCAGTTCTCGCCCGGGCCGGCTTCACACTCCCACCCGCGCTCGCCAACAACGGGACCCCCAGCCACGCCGGACTGCGCCGCTTGGTGACCCGGTTCTTCAACGCCGAGCGCGTCGCCGCAGCCGTACCGATGATCCGGCGCGTCGCCGAGGAGTTGCTCGACACGGCGCGCTCGGAGCTCGACGCCACCAGCCGCTGCGAGCTGTTCACCTCCTTCGCCCAGGTTCTGCCGTGCCGGGTGCTGATGGAACTCCTCGGCATCCACGGGGTTGCCCCTGCCACCCTGATTCGCTGGAGTGATGCCTCGCTGGAGCTGTTCTGGGGCAGGCCCGCGCTGGACAGGCAACTGGAACTGGCGGAATCCGTCGGGGAGTTCCACCAGTGGCTGACCGACACGGTGCGTGGCGGCACTGCCCCGCCCAGCTCGTTCATCGGGGCGTTGGCCCGTCACCGCCTGCCGGGCGGCGAGCCGCTGGACGTCGAGACCGCGGTGGCCGCCTGCTTCTTCGTTTTCATCGCGGGCCAGTCCACCACCGGGCAACTCCTCGCCACAGTGCTGCAGCGAGGGCTCACCGAGCCCGGCCTGTGGCAGCGCGTGGCTCGGCAGACGGGTTTGGCCGAGGCCTGGGTGGAGGAGGTGCTGCGGCGCGAACCGCCGGTCGCCACTTGGCGCCGGATCACCGCGTGCGCGACCGAACTGGGCGGCGTGAGCCTCCCGGAGGGTGCCCAATTGCTGCTGATGCTGCTGGGCAGCGGATCCGACCCGGAGATCTTCCCCGGCCCGGAGCGGATGCGTCCACACCGGACGAACATCCGCCACCACCTCGCGTTCGGCGTCGGCCGTCATCGCTGCCCGGGCGCGTCCCTGGCGCGCACAGAGGCGGCCGTGGCCTTGCGGGCGGCGGCCGATCGCCTGCCGGGAGTGCGGCTGGAGCAGGGTGGGACCGAATCACCGGTGCTGGGTCTGCTGTCCTTCCGGGCACCCCTGCGCGTCACCGTCCTTCGATGAACCCGGCGCTTCCTGCGAGGAGTTGGGAGCGGTTGTCCAGCGACATCAGCACCATCGGGGGTGTCAGGGAAGGGGAGGCGAAGGCGCTGACGGTGCAGCCGTGAGGGCGATCGCCATCCAGGGCGGTGACCACGGCGACCGGGGCGGCGACGGCTGCCATGGCGTCGCGGAACGCCTGCGGGGTCGCGGTGTCGGACGGCTGGGCGGTGATCGGCTGCGTGGTGGTGGTCATGACCGGGCCGGCTTCGTGAGGCGCGGGTCGAGTCCGTACTGCTCGTGGGCGCCGAGGTTCTCGCGCAGGGTGGGGCCTTCGTAGTCGTCGTGGAACAGGCCGCGTTCCTGCAGGATCGGGACGACCTGGTCGACGAAGGCGTCGAAGCCGTCGTGGTAGCTGTCGATGGCGATCGAGAAGCCGTCGCAGGCCCCTGCCTCGAACCACTGCTGCATGTGGTCAGCCACGTCGGCGGCGGTGCCGGCGACCACCGGGTGGTAGTCGATGACGCCGTGGGCGAGCACATCGCGCAGCGTCCAGCCTTCCCGGGCCACTTCGAGGGCGCGGGCGGAGCGTGGGTCATGTGGGCTGGGCATGGCGTCGGCGAGCTGGTCCGCGGTCAGCGGCTCGTCGAGCCGGCCGGGGCCGAGCGGGAGGCCGATCATGGTGCCGAGGTAGCGGACGCGTTGGTTGAGGTCGACGACCTCGTCCAGGAAGCGGCGCCGCTGAAGGGCGGCCCGGCGCGAGGGGGCGATGGTCGGCATGAAGCCGGCGAGCATCTTCACCTCGTCCGGGTCGCGTCCGGCGCGCTTGGCGGCGTCTCGCAGGGACTGGCGCTGGGCCCGGGCGTCCTCGATGGTGTACGGGTTGGCGTAGACGCCGCTGGCGTAACGGCCCGCGAGTTCCAGGCCGTAACTGCCGCCGCCTGCCTGGAAGATGACCGGCTGGCCCTGCTCGGACGGGGGGATGGGCAGCGGGCCGCGGGAGGCGGCGTGCTTGCCCTGGAGGTTGACCGGCTGGATCTTGTCCATGTCGGCGAACCGCTTGCTGTCGACGTCGAGCAGCCAGGCGCCCTTCTCCCAGCTGCCCCACAGTGCCTGCACGATCTGGATGACCTCGTGGGCACGCTCGTACTTCTCCGCGCGCGGCGGGATCGTCGCGCCGAAGTTCGCCGCGGCGGCGGGGTCGGAGGTGGTCACCGCGTTCCATCCGGCCCGGCCGTGGCTGATCACGTCCAGTGCCTTGAACTGGCGGGCGAGATTGTAGGGCTCGGTGAACGTGGTGGAGGCGGTGGTGACCAGGCCGATCCGCTCGGTCTCGCGCGCGAGGACGGTCAGGATCAGCAGCGGGTCGATCATGTGGTGCGGGGAGTGGTGGTCGAGGTCGACGTCCAGGACCGGGGTGTCGGCGATGAACAGCAGCTGGATCTTGCCGCGCTCGGCGGCCTGCGCGTAACGCACGAACTGGTCCATGTCCGTGTAGCTGTTCAGGTTGGCACCCGGCAGCCGCCAGGCCCCGGGTGCGGCACCGTATCCGCCGCTGAACTGCATGCCCAGGATCATCTGTCGGCTTGTCACGGTTACTTCTCCAGACGAGGCGATGAAAACCGGAGGATGCCTCCGCTTATCTTATCGAGAATACGGAGGCATCCTCCGAATTGTCAAAGGGGGTGGGATCGTACGAGCGGGCCCCGGGCCGGCCGAATGCCGGCCCGGGCCCAGGCGCCGGATGGTTCCTGCGGGCGGAGGAACTACGGCCTGTCGAGGACTCCGGGGGTGTCATGCGGGACCACGCTCCGCCGCAGCGGAACCCGCTCCGTGCGGAGCGTGTTCACCGGTGCCGCCGGGTCAGCCATGCCGAAGGAGATGCCGAACAGCAGCTTGAGCTCCGCGGGGACGCCCAGGCACTCGCGGACGGTGTCGGCGTAGACGCCGAGTACGGTCTGCGGGATGCCGGCCAGCCCCCGGGCCGCCAGCGAGAGCAGGAAGTTCTGCGCGTACATGCCGATGTCGCCGGCCGTCCGTACCCCGTCGCCGAGGGCCGGCATGAACAGGAAGGCGGCATGGGGAGCGCCGTAGAACTCCAGGTTCTCGCGGACCGCCGCCCTTCTGCCGTCCCGGTCCGAGCGCTCGACACCCCGGGCCCGGTAGACACTCGCGCCCAGGGCCTGCGACCGCTCGTGGTAGAGGCCCTCGCCGTAGCCATCGGTGAAATCCGGGGAGGTCCGTCCCTCCTCCTCGGCCCGGAGCAGCTCTTTGGCCAGGGCGTCCCGTGCCGCACCCGAGACGACGTGCACCGTCCACGGCTGGGTGTTGCTGTTCGAGGGGGCGGTCTGCGCGTCTTCCAGCACGCCGCGGATGTCCGCGGGGGACAGGGCGGTGGGCAGGAACCGCCGGGGGGAGTGTCGCGAGCGTGCGATGTCGGTGAAGGGTGATGCGGTGCTGGGCAAGGCGGTTCCTCTCCATGGCGCGCAGTCACCGCCACGGCGGCACCGCCGCACAGCGCAGTACGGCAGCCATGCGAGGAGGCGGCCGGCGTAAGGGCCGGGCCGCGGGAGGCACCCTTGCGGGTACCGGCAGGCGTGCGGATGCTCGCAGGCGGTGGCGTGCCGAGACTGCAGGGCGCAGTGCGGGGGACTGTGCGCTCTTCGTGTTCGTCGTGTGTGTGCGTGGCGTGCCGGCGCTGCCGCTCTCGTGTCGTTGAGTGGACGAGAGTGGCGTCGGGTGACTCAGCGGTGGGCGGCGCGGTTCATCTCGACGACGTCGTCGACGGTGGGGTTGGCGCCGAGGGCGGCGAAGCGTTGCGGGAGGCTGTCGCGGATGGCCGCGTCCTTGGCGCGGTCGGCCGCGGCCAGGGCTGCCGGCAGTTCGTCGAGGGTGAGTTCGGTGCAGTAGGCGGGGCCGTTGGGCTGCTGGCGCCAGGAGTCGGCCAGTGTGCCGGCGTCGTAGGGGTCGAAGCCGGTGTCGTCCACGAGGTGCATGGCCACCTTCCGTGCCTCCTCGGTGTCGCCGGCGACGGGGATGGCGAGGCGGCCGGGTGTTCCGGCCGGAACCCCCTTGGTCCGCTGGGTTTCGGCCAGGGCGGCGTTCCATGCCTTGACCATGGGGCGGCCGAGCTGCTCGGCGGTGTACACGCTTTCCGCCTGGCCGTTGTCCACGGCCTCGATCGGCTCGCTGAGCATGCCGGGGTAGTAGTTCGCGGTGTCGATGACCACCGTCTCGGCGGGGACCGAGGCGAACAGGCCGGCCAGCTGGCCCGCCGCCCCGAAGGGGATGGACAGGACGATGACGTCCCGGTCCTGGACGGCGTCGGCGAGGTCCGCCGCGCGGGCCCCGGACTCGAGCACTTCTGCCCGGACGGCTTCGGGGCCGCGGGCGTTGGCCACCTGGACGTCGTGACCGGCCGTGCTGAGCTTGGCGGCGAGGTTCCCGCCGATGGCACCGGAGCCTATGACAGTAATTTTCATGATTTGTTCCTTGAATGGTTGTGCCACGCCCCTGAGGGCTGCGCGATGGGATGGCCGTGCGGTGGTGCCGTCTGGCGTTGCGGGGTCGGGGCAGGGGTGCCGGCGGTTTAGGCCTGGATGTCCTGCTGGCGGTAGCCGCTCGCGATGAGTGTGCGGAGCCGGTCCAGCGACTCCTCCCCGGTGCCGGTGCCCTTGATCCAGGCCACGGAGCAGGCCGCGAGGAACAGGTCGTGCCCCCGCACCGACGCGCGCACGCGCCCGGTGAGCTGCGCGGCTCGCACGTACTGGTCGGTGGCGGAGATGAGGATGTCGCAGGGAATCGTGAGCGGGAAGTGCCGGTACAGGGTGGCGGGCCCGACGCCCGCCTCGTTGGCCACCGCCTCCAGGGAGGTGCCGACCCCGTGCCGCAGGAAGTGACGCTGCGCGGTCTCCAGAAGGGCCGCGCGGTTGCGCTGAACGTCCGCGCGGGGTTTGCGTCCCCGCTGTTCACCGGCGCTCATGCGCCCTCCTGCCTGCCATGATCCCGCGGCCGCATCAAAACGGATGCTGCCTCCGTACGCATTCGAGAGTAAAACGGAGGCAGCATCCGGTCAAACCGGCGACCCGGCCACGGAGCCCGGACAGCGCAGGGTCGAAGCCAAGACGCAGCCTGAGCCGGACGCAAGAAGGTCGCCCTGCCTCTTCGCGGGACGACCTTCGATCCGAAAGCTACTGGCGGGTTACTTGTCACCTGGCGCGTGGTGAGGTGCCAGATCTTGAGCGGGCGTGGGTCGCGACGACTGTGAAGGCCGACCGACCGGGCGAGGGGCGAGACCGATCTTCGAGCGGCTGCAGAGAACCGTCGTTCACCCGGTGAAGTCGCCATCACCGCCGAGGCGGAGCATGGCGCGGTACAACTCGTCCTTGCTCAAAGGCGGTTGGGGAAGCGGATGTGCCCGCTCGGCGCGGAATCCGTCGAGCAGCAGGTGCAGGTAGCGGCGCCAAGCCTCGGGTGCGATGTCCTGAGTGGCTTCTGTGACGCGCGCGTTGGACCAGATCACGAAGGCGAGATCCTCGGGCGTGACGTCGGAGCGAAGCGTTCCCTGCTCCTGTGCACGTTCCACGATGCGGACAGCGAGTTCATGGATGCGTGACTGCGCCCCGGCGAGACACGCGGTCTCCGGCAGTCGTATGCCGGCCAGGTCCTGGAATCCCCTGTCTCCGACCTGGAGTTCACACATCGCCTCGAGGAAGAGGCACAACCCCTCCCACGCGTCGTCCAAGGCCACGGCCCTCTCGGCGGCCTCTCGCCAGGCTCCGAGCTTGTCGGCGAACACCGCCTGCACCAGGTGGAGTCGCGTGGGGAAGTGGCGGTACAGCGTGCCGATGGCCAGACCCGCTCGCTTGGCCACCTGCTCCAGCGAGGCTTCGATGCCCTGCTCGGCCAGGCACGTGCGAGCCGCCGAGAGCAGGGCGTCCCGGTTGCGTTGCGCGTCACGCCGCAGGGGGCGGCCCGTCGCGGCGTCGCCGCATGGTTGATGAGTGGACATGCCTCAAGGGTACTCAACGTGAGGGGGTCCTCATGTTCGCTGCTACGATGGCCAACATGAGGACCCCCTCGACTTTGCTCACGGGGTGTGGACCGCCGCCCAGTCGCATCCGGAGTCCGGGATGAAACGTGCTTCTGCGGGCACTGCGGGCCCCGCCCGTGACGACGTCTTCGCGCCTGGTCCGGTCATGGGTGAGAGGAAGCCGTGGGCCGGCCGAGAACCGCCCGCGTGCCTTCGGGTCGCAGCGGGAGGCGGCCCTCTCGCGTCCGCGCTGCGTGACCGGACCCGTGTCCGCCTTGACCTTTCGAAGCCCCGCCCAGGCAACCCACTACACAGCTCTGTTGACGTACCAGGAGACATGACGCCATGACGGAAACCCTCGGAATCATCGGCGCCGGCATGATCGGCGGAACATTGGCCCGCCTCGCCGTCGACGCCGGCCTGAATGTCGTCCTGAGCAACTCCCGGGCCCCTGAGACCCTCACCGACCTCGTCACCGAACTCGGCTCCCGCGCCCGCGCGGCCACCGCGGCCGAGGCGGCCCAGGCCGGCGACCTGGTCGTGGCCACCATTCCGCTTGGCGCCTACGACAAGCTGCCCGTCGACGCCCTGGCGGGCAAGACCGTGATCGACACGATGAACTACTATCCCGACCGCGACGGCCACATCACCGAGCTGGATTCCGGCGAGTTGACCTCCAGCGCCCTTGTGCAGCGCCACCTGGCCGGCTCCCATGTGGTCAAGGCGGGCAACAACATCGTCTTCAGCTGTCTGCTCACCTTCGCCCGCCCCGCCGGCGCCCCCGAGCGCAGCGCCCTGCCCATCGCAGGCGATCGACCGACCGCCAAGGCCGAGGCAGCCCGGCTGCTGGACAGCCTCGGCTACGACACGGTGGACATCGGCACCCTCGCCGAAAGCTGGCGCAGCGAACCCAACACCCCGGTCTACGTGCAGCCGTACCTTCCGGGCCAGCCGCCGGAGGGAGCCGGCCACGAAGAGCCAAGGCGGCGGTACCTCGAGGTCGGGGGAGTCCCGGTGCCCGCACACCGGGTGAAGGAACTGACCGACGGTGCCGTCCGGGGCCCCGCGGGCGGCAAGCTTCCCGAAGACACGCCCTGAGCCCCCGACTGAGTCGTGGCACCGGCAGTTCGCCCGGCGGGTGACCGCAGGCCGCCGACGGCTTCATGTTCGTGCTGCGCGAGCGGTGCCGACTCTTCCCGGGGAGGGCCGGCATCCCCCACCTCCCCTCCATGGCCACAGCCCACAGGTGGCCGTACTCATCCGCTCGTCCTCTTCCTCACCACTCGAACAGGAGCTCATCGCATGCCCGTCATCGCCATCGTCGGAGCCGGCCCCGGCATGGGCCTGTCCATCGCCCGCCGCTTCGGAGCCGAGGGCTTCCAGGTCGCCCTCATCTCCCGGACCCTGGGGAAGGTCGAAGCCCTGGCCGCGCAACTCGTGGAAGACGGAGTCGAGGCCGCGGGCTTCGCCGCCGACGTGATGCGTCCGGACACCGTGCGTTCCGCGCTCGCCGCCGCGGCCGACCGCTTCGGTCCCGTCGACGTGCTGGAGTACTCGCCGGCCGACCGGGGCCTCGCCGGTGTCGCTGCCGCCGACGCGACGGCCGGGGACCTCCAGCCACAGATCGACCACTACCTCTACGGAGCCGTCGCCGCCGTGAACCAGGTACTCCCGGGGATGCTGGAGCGCGGTAGCGGCACGCTCCTGTTCTCCACCGGTGGCTCCTCGGTACAGCCGAGGGGAGGCACCTTCGCCAGCATCGGCGTCGCCGCCGCCTCGCTGCGCAACTATGCGATGACCTTGAACGTGGAGCTCGCCGAGCAAGGCATCCACGCCGCACATGTGGCCATCAGCGTCTTCATCGGCAGTGGCCCCGGTACCGAGGCCGACACCATCGCCGAGCATTACTGGACCGCCCACACCGAGCGTGACAAGCCCGAGATCGTCCACGCCCTTCCCGGAGACGCGCCCAAAGGCCTTCCGGCTGCGTGAGTGGTGGCGACCCACGTCGTCGGTACACCCGATTTCTCACCCACCCACAGTCGCAGCACTCTCCTGTCTGCGGCGGAGCAAATGAGGCAGACGGACATGGCAAGAGGCATACAGGTTGGCGACAAAGCACCCGACTTCACTTTGCCGTCGCAATCCGGTGCATCGGTCCGGCTGTACGACCGACTCGGCGTAGGGGCGGTCGTCCTGTACTTCTATCCCAAGGACGAAAGTCGCGGCTGTACAGCCGAGGCGTGTGCTTTCCGGGACAGCCACGAGGTCTTCACCGACGCCGGGGCGGAGGTCATCGGCGTGAGTTCCGACTCGGTGGGCAAGCACGCGGCCTTCGCCGGCCGGCACGAACTGCCCTTCACGCTGCTCAGCGACGAGACGGGACAGGTGCGCAAGCAGTACGGCGTTCCTACCGTGTTGGGCTTCATCCCGGGCCGGGTCACCTACGTCATCGACCGCCAGGGAACGGTCCTGCGTGTCTTCAACTCGCTGACCAACACGGACCAGCACGTCAAGGAGGCGCTCGACGTGGTCCGCGGCATCCAGACCGAGGACCCGGTCTGACGCCGCCGCGATCCACCTCCGGCCGGGCGGATCGCTGTGCCCTGTTCCCCGAGCAGATCGCCCGCTTGGACCAGGCCCTCACCGATGCAGGGGTCGGCCACCACATCGGAGTCTGTGAACACATGGCCGACCCCGCGTTCGACACCACAGACAGGAACATGACCATGCCCAACGGCACAATGAGAGCAGCTCAGTTCGACCGATCCGGCGGTCCGGAGGTGCTGAAGATCCGCGATCTTCCTGTGCCGATCCCGGCGCGCGGCCAGGTACTCGTCAAGGTGCACGCGGCCGGCGTCAATCCCATCGACGTCCAGTTGCGACGGCTCCGGCTGGGTTCCTACCCCCGCGGGACCGGTGTGGACTACGCGGGAGAGGTGGCCGCGCTCGGCCCGGGGGTCGACGGTCTGGAACCCGGGCAGCGGGTATGGGGCTTCCTGGGCATCCGCATGCGCAAGACCGGTGCCGTCGCCGAGTACCTCGTCGCGAAACCGGAGCAGATGGCGCCCGCGCCCACCAGCGTCGACTTCGCAGCGGCGGCGGCGCTGCCCGCCGTCGGCCTCACCGCTCTGCAGGCCCTGCGGGACGGGCTGCGGCTGCGGAGCGGCCAGCGGCTCCTGGTGGTCGGCGCCAGCGGTGGAGTCGGCAGCACCGCCGTCCAGCTCGGCAAGGCCATGGGCGCGAGCGTCACGGCCGTCGCGAGTGCCCGCAACGCCGACTTCTGCCGTGAGCTCGGAGCGGACCAGGTACTCGACTACGACTCGATCAAGCCCGGCGCGCTGACCGGAGAGTTCGACGCGCTCGTGGACTGTCACGGAGGCTCCGCGCGGCAGTACCACCGGATGGTGCGCAGAGGTGGCCGCGCCGTCACCATGACCATGAAGGGCCTGCCGTTCGCCCTGCTCTCCGTGCTGCTCCCCGGTCCCCGGATGCGTTTCATGTCCGAGAAGATGCGGCGCGACGACATGGAGGCCCTGGTCGGCTACGTGGACCGCGGCGAACTGCGCCCGGTGGTCGAGCAGGTCTATCCGCTGACCGCCGTCCAGGACGCCCACCGCGCGGTCGAGACCGGCCACGCCCGAGGCAAGCGCGTTGTGGACCCAACTCAGTAAGTCGGCCCCACTCGGGCATCGTCCCGATGGCGGTCCGGTACACCGCGGCCACCGAGGGGCCGCGCACCCAGATCCCGCCGGGTGTGCCCACCGGGACGGGCACCCTGGTCGGGTCCCCGACCGTCACCTCGCCCTGAGGCACAGGGACCCTGTCGAGGGGCCGTTTCGGCGGGCGCCGTAGGGCGAGTGCGATTCTCGTCACCAGCTCCATGATGAAGGCCCAGGTCATCGACCTGGGCCTTTTCGCTGTCTTCGGTGATCAGTTGTCGCACGCCTCATGCATGCCAGAACGTCGATCGTCGGTCGCCGGCGGATGGATACCGGACCACAACCGGACCACAAGTGTTACGCGTGCGAACCGCCGGCCACATGCGGACGCAAACAGCCCGATCGACCGTGGAGCCGTTCACGGAGCCGCCGGCGGGGATCCTTCGCCGGAACAGCGAGGAGGCCGGACGTTGGGGATCGAGCAGCTGTCCATGTACGGGTATGCGTCGAAAGCGGAGGTTCTCGCGGACGCGCGGCGGTACTGGAATCCGGACAAGACGTCGTTCTGGCAGGACGAGGGCGTCCCGCTCGTCATCGGGGAACGGTCCGGGTACCGGCTGACCGACGTCGACGGCCACGAGGTGATCGACGTCCATCTGAACGGCGGCACCTACAACCTCGGGCATCGCAACCCCGAACTGGTGGACACGCTCACGCGTGCCGCCCAGTACCTCGACATCGGCAACCACCACTTCCCCACGCCGGGCCGTGCGGCGCTGGCCCGGCGGCTCGTCGAGGCGACGCCCGGCGCCGACAAGGCCGTCTTCGGCTCCAGCGGAGCTGAGGCGGTCGACGTCGCGCTGAAGAGCGCGCGGTACGCCACCGGGCGGCGAAAGGTCGTGTCGGTGATGAAGGCCTACCACGGGCACACCGGACTGGCCGTCGCCACCGGGGACTCCCGGTTCTCGCAGCTGTTCCGGTCGGACAACCCCGCCGAGTTCGTCCAGGTGCCGTTCAACGACCTCGACGCGATGGCGTCGGCACTCGCCGGGGAGGACATCGCCGCGGTGATCATGGAGACCGTTCCGGCCACTTACGGCTTCCCGCTGCCCGAACCCGGCTACCTGGCCGGTGTGAAGCAGGTGTGCCAGACCACCGGCACCCTCTACATCGCCGACGAGGTCCAGACCGGCCTCGGCCGGACCGGCGAGCTGTGGGGCGTGTACGCGGAAGGCGTCACCCCCGACATCCTCGTGACGGGCAAGGGGCTCAGCGGCGGTCTCTACCCGATCAGCGCCGCCCTGCTCGGCACGGCGGCGGGCGGTTGGCTGGAACAGGACGGCTTCGCCCACATGGCGACCTTCGGGGGCGCCGAGCTCGGCTGCGCCGTCGCGGTCAAGGTCCTGGAGATCACCCAGCGGTCCGACACCCGCGAGAACGTCCGCCGGCGCATCGGCCAGTTCGCCGCGGGACTCGCCGACCTGCGCGCCGAACTGCCGCACGCGCTCACCGGGATACGACAGAAGGGCCTGGTCATCGGGCTGGAGTTCGGCGCCACCGGAGCGAAGCCGGTCATGGCCGAGCTCTACCGGCAGGGCGTATGGGCGATCTTCTCCACGCTCGACCCGGCCGTCCTCCAGTTCAAGCCGGGGCTGTTGCTCACCGAGCGGGAGACCGACAAGATCCTCGCGCGCCTGCGGGACGCCGTACGGAAGGTGGCCGCCGCCCATGTCTGACACCTCTGCCGGCACTTTCGTGACCGCGCGTCCCGGCCTGACCTGGGACCGGCAGGTCACCGCCGCGCTCGCCGCGTTCGGCCGTGACGCGGCTCTGGCCGACGCCCGTCTGCTCAGCCTGTCGGAGAACGCGACCTATCTGTGCACCTTCACCGACACCCCCGAGGCCCCCGACGCCCCCGCACCGCTCGTCCTGCGCCTGCACCGGCCCGGTTTCCGTACGCTGCCGCAGATCCGCAGCGAGTTGATGTGGATCGAGCGGCTGCGTGCCGACGGCGCGGTCCTCACACCGGCGGTGGTGCCGGCCCCGTCGGGCGAACCGGCCGTGAGCTTCCCCGGCGCGGGCGGGGCTCTCCAGCACGCCGCGCTGTTCGAGTTCGCGCCCGGCGCCGAGCCCGACGCCACGGACACGGACTTCGCGGACGTGATGGAGCTCGTGGGCCGGGAAACCGCCGCCCTGCACCGGCACGCGCTGCGATGGGAACGGCCGGACGTCTTCACCCGGCCCGACTGGGACCTCGACAACCTGATCGGCGCGGCCTCGCTGTGGGGACGCTGGCGGGACAACCCGGACGTGCGCGAAACGCGCGGTGGCACCGAGGTGCTCGGGCTGGCCGAGGAGAAGCTGGCCCGTGAACTCGGCGCATACGGCAGGAGCGAGGCCGTCTTCGGCCTGATCCACGGCGACCTGCGTGCCGCCAATCTGCTCGTCGCCCCGGACGCGGTGCGCCTCATCGACTTCGACGACTGCGGCACCGGCTGGTTCCTGTACGACCTGGCGTGCTCGCTGTCGTTCGTCGAACACGATCTCCGGGTCGACGGCTGGGTGACCGCGTGGCTGCGTGGCTACGAGTCGCGGCGGCCGCTGCGGGACGAGGACGTACGGGCCGTCCCCGCCCTGGTGATGCTGCGCAGGCTGATGCTCGTCGCGTGGGTCCACAAGCGCGGGGACACGGACTTCGCGGCCTCGCTGCGGCCGACGTTCGCGGCGCAGTCGGTGGAACTCGCGCGCCGTTACCTCGCCGACGGCTACCTCGCCGACGTACGCCATGAGCGCTGACCCGATGGGCGCTGACCCGATGGACGCTGCTCCGATGGGCGCTGACCCATCCGGCGTCCGGCTCGGCCCGGCCGCCGGACGGGTCGCGGAGGGTGTCCTGTCGATGATCGAACGCGGTCAGGTCCGCATGGGCGGCCGGCTGCCCCCCGAACGCCGTCTGTCGGAACACTTCGGCGCGAGCCGGGAGTCCGTCCGGCGAGCCCTGGCCTGGCTCGAAGCGGCGGGTGAGGTGCGTCGGACGCGCGGCAAGGCCGGGGGGACGTTCGCGCTGTGCCCCAACCCGAACTGGCCCGCCTACAGCTGGAGCCGCCTCGCGGACGGCCACGATCGCGTGGTGGCCCGGCAGCCGGGCATCGACGTGAACGTCCCCGCCTTCCTGCGGCATCAGCACTTCGAGGTCGCGACCCGGGTCGTGTCCACCGGGGTGCGGCAGGGCGAGGCCGAGATCTGCGCCGCGCTCGGCCTGCCGGCCCGCTCGCAGACGGTGGCGATCGAGCGGGTGCGGCTCGCCGACGGGGTGCCGCTGTCGTGGGAGCGGCTGTTCGTGTCGGCGGAGCGCTTCCCCGAAATCCTCGACCAGGATCTCACCGGCTCGCTGTCACAGGTGTTCGGCGACCTGTACGGCGTCACGGCCTGCGAGGTGTCCGAGCGCATCCGCGTCCGTCTCGCCGAGAGCCACCACGCGGACCACCTCGACGTGTCGGTCGGCCAGCCGCTGCTGGCGATCACGCGCACGTCCTACGACCAGCACGGCGCGCCCCTGGAGTTCTCCTACGACCTCTTCCGGGCGGACCGAACCGAACTCCACGTCTCCTCGACGAACCGTGACTCCGGCTCCGGAGCGCCGAACAACCCGGAGGTACTCCCATGACACCGGAACCCACGCTCGCCACCGGTCCCTCCACCGCCCTCACACCGTCCGCCCCGGCCCTCCGACGCACCCTCGGTGTCGGCTCCCTGGTCTTCATGGTCGTCGCGGCCGCCGCGCCGTTGACCGTGGTCGGCGGCACGGTGCCGCTCGTCTTCAGTACCAGCCAGAGCACCGGGGTACCGGCCCACTACCTGATCGCGGCCGTCGTCCTCACCGTCTTCTCCGTCGGCTTCACGACCATGAGCAGGTACGTCCACAACGCCGGCGCCTTCTACACCTACGTACGGGCCGGGCTCGGCAAGTTCGCCGGAACCGGTTCCGCGACCCTCGCCCTGTTCTCGTACGCGGTGCTGGCGATCTCGGTGTACGCGTACTGCGGAGCCGCCACGACGAACGCGCTCGACCACTACTTCGGAATCAGCACTCCCTGGTGGGTCTGGACGGGCCTGACCGCGCTGCTCGTGGCCTGGCTCGGATACCGGGACATCGAGCTCAGCTCGAAGGTGCTGGGGCTGCTGCTGGTTGGTGAGGTCGCCGTGATCCTGATCCTCGACGTGGCCGTGATCGCACGCGGCGGCCACTCCTCGCTGACCTGGAGCCCGTTCTCGCCGGTGTCGGCGAGCGAGGGCAACCCCGGCATCGGGCTGATGTTCGCGTTCTTCGGTTTCATCGGGTTCGAGGCGACGGCGGTGTTCCGCGACGAGACCAGAGATCCCCACCGCACGATCCCCCGAGCCACCTACATCGCCGTGATCTCCATCGGGCTCTTCTACGCGCTCTCCTCGTGGGCGATCGCCATGGGATCGGGTGTCACCCGCGTCGTGTCCGACTCGACCGCCGACCCGGAGGGACTCGTCGTCACCCTCGCGGGCGACTACGTCCTGCCCGTCCTCGGCGACATCATCCAAGTGCTGCTCGTGACCAGCCTGTTCGCCTGCGTGCTGTCCTTCCACAACGTCGTCACCCGCTACCAGTACGCGCTCGGCGCCGAGCGGGTGCTCCCGGCCCGGCTCGGCAGGATCCATCCCACGCACGGCGCACCGTCGTGGTCGTCGCTCGTGCAGAGCGCCGTCTCCGCGGTGGCGCTCGTAGCGGTCGCGGCCGCCGGGCTGGACCCGGTGACGCAGATCTACGCGTGGCTGTCGGGAGCCGCCACCCTCGGGCTGCTGCTGCTCATGTCGCTGACGAGTGTCGCGGTCATCGTGTACTTCGCCCGGCACGCCACGGCTCACTCCCGCTGGCGCACGCTCGTCGCCCCCGCGCTCGCCCTGGCCGGACTGCTGGGCGTGACCGTCCTGGTGGTGGACAACTTCCCCCTGCTCGTCGGCGGCACCGCCGTGGCGTGGGCCATGGCCGGCGCGGTGGCGCTGTCGTTCGCCGTGGGAGTCGTGCTGGTGACACGGAACCGGGCCGTGTGACGGCCGCGACTCGGATATATAAGACATCGCGACCACATCAGGCATCGCGACCACACCAGGCATCGCGACTCAGAGACATCGGGCATACAGGAAAACGAGGAACGCCATGAGCCCCCAGACCAGGAAAGTCGCCGTCGTCGGCGGCACCCGCGGCATCGGCGCCGCCATCACGTCGACATTCGTGCGCGCCGGACACGACGTTCTGCTGACCGGACGGACCGTCGCGGACGGCGCCGTCGAGAAGTTCCGTGCCGAGGCGACACGGGCGGGGCAGACCGTCGACGCGGTCGCCCTCGACTCGGCGGTGCCGGACTCGTCCGAGCAACTCGCCGCGGCGGCCTCGTCGCTGCTCGGCGGCCTCGATGTGCTGTGCCTCAACGCGGGCGTCTTTCCGAGCAGGCCGTTGGCGGAGATGACGTACACCGACCTCCGCGAGGTCTTCGCGGTGAACGTCGAGAGCCAGATACTGGCCGTCGCGGCGTGTCTGCCGTTGCTGCGGGCGTCGGCGAGCGGCCGGGTCGTGTTCACCTCGTCGATCACCGGCCCGGTCACCGGGTTCCCGGGGTGGAGCCATTACGGTGCGAGCAAGGCCGCCCAGCTCGGTTTCATGCGCACGGCGGCGCTGGAGCTCGCGCCGTACGGAATCACCGTGAACGCGGTGGCCCCGGGAAACGTGGCGACCGAGGGCCTGGACGGCATGGGCGACGCCTACCTCGCGCAGATGACGGCGACGATCCCGCTGGGCCGCCTCGCACGGCCTCAGGAAATCGCCGACGCGGTCGAGTTCCTCGCCAGTGAGCGGGCGTCGTTCATCACGGGCCAGGTCATCACCGTCGACGGCGGCCAGACACTGCCCGAGTCCCCGGAGGCGGTGCTGCCGGTCGCGGCGACGGTCCGGAGCTGACCCGGTGTCCGGCACCAGGTGTCCCCTGCGGACTCTCTTCAAGCCCGGCGAGCGGCGAACTGGCAGCACCGGCACCGGGGATCAGTCAAGACATCCCTGGTGCCCGCGAGGCGGTCGCGCTTCCTTTCACGCGGGGCGGTTCCTGTGCCGTCATGAGCCGTTGCCGGGCCAGTCGGCGTTCGCGCTGCCGTTCGGGGTCGGCCACGGGTGCGGCCATCTGCAGGCGCTGCGTGTACGGGTGCCGTGGCTGGTCGCACACCTGGCGGGCGTCACCCTCCTCGACGATCTCGCCGTGCAGCAGTACCGCGATCCGGTGGCTCATCCTGCGCACCACCTCGAGGTCGTGGGTGATGAAGAGGTAGGCGCATTCGGTGACTTCCTGGATCTCCAGAAGCAGGTCGAGCACCTTGGTCTGGGTGGACAGGTCGAGTGCGCTGGTGGGTTCGTCGCAGATGATCAGCTTGGGCTGGAGGGCCAGAGCCCGGGCGATGGCGATGCGCTGCCGCTGGCCGCCGGAGAACTCCTTCGCCAGCCGCTGCCCGGCGTCGGCGGGCAGGCCGACCCGGTCCAGTAGTTGGCGCACCCTGTCGCGCCCCGTCTGTCGGCCCTGCCCGAGCAGGGGTTCGGTGAGGATCTCCTCGATGGTCATGGAGGGATTGAGGGAGGAGTAGGGGTCCTGGAAGACGACTTGGATCTCCTGGGCGGTGCGGCGGCGCTCCTTCGTGCTCAGCGCGGTCAACTCGACACCGCCGAGGCGGATGGAACCGCCGGTCACCGGCGCGAGACCGAGGGCGGCACGGCCGACCGTGGTCTTGCCGGAGCCGGACTCGCCCACCAGGCCGAGGGTCTCACCAGGCCGGATGTGCAGGGATATCCCTTTGAGCACGTCGATGGGTGTGCCCCGCCATCCGCGGCCCGGGTAGGCGACACGCAGATCCGAGATGCGTAGCAGTGCGTCCTCTGTCATGCCGACCTCGTCCAGGGCTCGCGGGTGACGGAGCCGTCCAGCATCGAATTCAGGAGCATCTTCGTATACGCGTCCAGGGGCGTCCGGAACAGGTCCAGGGTGTCGTTGGTCTCCACCACGGCTCCCTGCCTCATCACACTGACCCGGTCGCAGATGTCGGCGACGACGCCGAAGTTGTGCGTCACCAGGATCATGGCCATGCCTCGTTCCTGTTGGAGGGCGCGTATCAGGTCGAGCACTTCGGCCTGCACGGTGACGTCCAGCGCGGTGGTGGGTTCGTCCGCGATGATCAGGTCGGGGCCGGCAGCGACGGCTCCGGCGATCAGGACGCGCTGCGCCATGCCGCCGGAGATCTGGTGCGGATAGGAGTCGAAGACGCGCCGCGGATCCTTGATGCCGACCTGCCCCAGCAGTTCGGTCAGCTCCCGGCGGGCCTCAGCCTTGCCGACGTCCTTGACGGCTCGCAGGCCGTAGCCGAGTTGCGCGCCGATGGTGAACGAGGGGTCGAGGTTGGACATCGGCTCCTGCGGCACGTAGCTGATCCGTCTGCCGCGCACCTCTCGCAGGTTTTTCTCGTCGCGCAGGTCGAGGCCGTCGAAGGTGATCGCGCCGCCGAGGACGACCGCGTCACGCGGAAGGATGCCGAGCACGGAGAAGGCGGTCTGGGACTTGCCCGACCCCGACTCGCCGACGAGGCCGAGGATCTCACCGCGGCGCACATCCAGGCTCACGCCATGGACGACCGTCTTGACCTGCGCGTCGGCGGTGGGATACCCGACGACCAGGTGACGCACGCTCAGCAGCGCGTCTGCCGCCTCCGCGACGCTCTCGGCCGGCGCCGGCCGGGCGGCCCGCAGCCGTGCGACGGCCTTCGGCCGGAGCGGCTGCGCCTGGGCCCGCCCGGTCTGCAGGACGTCCCGCAGGGCGTTGCCGAGAAGCACCAGGCACAGGGTGGTCGCGGTGATCAGCAGTGCTGGCCAGACGACGTTGAGCCGGGCGATGTAGATGTTGTTGAACGCGTCCTGGAGCATTCCGCCCCAGGAGGGTGAGGTCGGGTCGCCGAGGCCGAGGAATTCGAGGCCGGCCTGGATGGCGATGCCCGCGCCCAGTACGAACGAGCTCTGCACGGTGACAGGTGCCCGGACCGCGCGGAGCACGTGCCGGGAGACGATCCGGGCATCGGACAGGCCTGCCACCTTGGCCGCGTCCACGTAGAGTTCCTGCCGGACGCCAAGCACCAGGTTGCGGACCAGCCGGTAGTAGGACGGTGCGATCAGCACACCGAATATCGCCATCGCGATCAGAATCGACGGCCCGATCACCGTGTACAGGGCGATCAGCAGCACGAAGCCGGGCAGGGCCATGACCGTGTTGGACACCCACGAACCGACGGTGTCGAACCGGCCGCCGAAATACCCCGCGACCAGGCCTGCGGTGACGCCGAGCGCCAGCGACACCACCAGCACCACCAGCGATGCCGTCAGCGTGCCGAGCGTGGCGTGCATCAGCCGGGACAGGACGTCCCTCCCGGACTGGTCACCGCCGAGCAGATAGCCGCCGGTCAGCGGTGGAGCGTTGGTCAGCTGCAGCCGCGCCTCATTCGGGTCGTGCGGGGCGAGGAAGGGTGAGGAGAGGCCGAGCAGCACGATCAGCGCGAGTACCACGGAGCTGAACAGACCCAGCGGATTGCGCAACAGGCGTTTGATGGTCATGACAGGCGCGCCTTCGGATTCAGCCAGCCGACCAGCAGGTCGACGGTGATGTTGACGACGACCACGACGGCGATGCTGAACAGCACCGATCCCATGACCGCCGGGATGTCGCCCTGGAGGGCCGAACTGTCGGCGAGCAGCCCCATACCCGGCAGCGCGAACACCCGCTCGATGATCACGACGCCGCCCATCAGGGCGACCGTCTGCAGCGAGAGGATCGTCATGCCCGGCCCAGCGGCGTTGCGCAGCACATGGCGGAAGATCACCGCCCGTTCGCTGATGCCCCGGGACCGGAGCGTACGGACGAAGTCCTGACGCAGGACATCGATGACCGCTCCGCGGAACTGCTGGGCCGCGCCGGCGATCGAACCGATCAGCACCGCCAGCACGGGCAGTACCAGGGACTTGGCCCAGCCCATCGGATCGACGTCCGGCGACACGTAACCGGTGGCGGGGAACAGGGGGACAGCGATGGCGAAGACGAATATCAGCGCGATGGCCACCACGAAGTTCGGGACGGCGGCCCCCAGGACGCCGACCACCTGGAGGAAGCGGTCGACGGCACCGCCGCGCACGGCGGCGGTCACCCCGATGAGAACGCTCAGGATCAGGGTGAGCAGGAGCGCCGGCAGGATGATCGCCAGCGTCACGGGAACCCGGGTGGCCAGCATGTTCGTCACCGGCTCGCCGGTGAAGTAGCTGGCGCCCAGATCTCCTCGGGCCAGGCCGCCGAGCCACTTGGCGTACTGGACGGCCACGGGCTGGTCGAGACCGAGCTCCGTGACCTTCGCGGAGACCTGGGCCTGGGTGGCGCTCTGGCCCAGGACACGCCGGGCGATGCCGGTGCCGTCGCTGAACACCAGTGCGTAGGTGATCGCTGTCACCACGATCGTGAGGACGATGCTCGACAGCGTCTGCCGCACCGCGAACCTGAGCATGGCTCTTTCCCTCCCGGGCCGTCAGGCCGACGGCTTGAAGCTGTGCAGATACGGGACCACGCTGCCGACGTACGGCTCGGCGGACGTCTGCTTGTCCGTGGCGTAGAAGTTGGTCGGCAGAACCCACGGGCAGAACCAGGCCTGGTCGATCAACCATCTGTTGATGGCCTGGGCGTTCTCCTTGGCCGCGGCGCCGTCGAGCACCTGCGCCTTGTCCAGCAGCGGCTGCAGCTCGGAGTCGGAGGCGTGGTTGACGTTCCATATCGCCCCCGGCAGCACGGCCTGTACTACGTCCCACAGAGGGCTGCGTGACTCAATGGCCAGGAAGAAGATGGGGTACTTGCCGCTGAGCAGCGCGGCGAGGACCTGGTTGGCCGGGAGCTCGACGCGCTTGGCCTTGATGCCCAACAGGGCCATCTGCTGCACGATCAGCGGAGTGGCGAAGTCCTGGCCGGGGATCACGGGAAGTTCGAAGCTGAAGCCCCGCTCGAAACCGGCTTCTGCCATGAGGGCCTTGGCCTTCGCGACGTCGTACGGATAGTGATCGACCATGTCGGCCAGGTAGGCGTCGCTCCCGGCGTGGAAGATCTGGTTGGTGACCTTGCCATTGCCCTGAAAGAGGGCTTTGAGGATCGCGGGGCGGTCGAAGATCATGTTGATGGCCCGGCGCACCTTCACGTGCTTCAGTGCGGGGATGACCTTGCCGTCCGGGTCGCTGAGGAAGAGCCCGGCCCAGTTGACCGAGTTCTCCAGCAGGACCAGACCAGAGCCCTTCACTTCGGCACTCGTCTGGGATGTGACCGGCGAGCCGTCGACCTGACCCGACTTCAACGCGTTGACGCGGGCGGTGATGTCGGTCATCTCTCGCATGACGACCTTGTGGTACGGATACGCGGCTTTGTTCCAGTGGTCCTCGTTGCGTACGAAGGTGTACGTCGAGCCCATGGTGGTGTTGGCCACGTCCAGTGTGTAGGGCCCGGAGCCGACGGGTCTGGTGTCGCGGTCTTTTGCGGTGTGCGACTTCTTGCTGGACAGGATGCCGGGGGCCAGGCAGAGGAAGGTGGGGAGCAGGCCGTTCGGCTTGGGAGTGGTGAGCACCACCGTGGAGCTGTCCTTGACGGTGACCGTGACGTCGGCCAGCCGACTGGAATCGGAACCGCCACCGTTCTTCATGTGCTCCAGCGATGCCTTGACCGCGGCGGCGTCCACTGCCGTGCCGTCGGTGAACGTCATCCCGGGGCGGAGCTTCAGTGTCAGTTCCGTGTTGTCGTCGTTGGCGGTGAAGCTCTCGGCCGCGCTGGGCGAGATGGTGCCGTCCGGCTCACATCTGAGCAGGGTGTCGAAGCAGGCCTGCCAAGGCAGGACGACCGCATAGGCGCTTCCCTGCTTGGCCGGGTCGAACGAGCCGTACGGGGAGTCGAGCGCCAGCGTCAGCACGTTCGATCCGGTACCGCCGCCGGTGCCGCTCTCGGAAGTGGAGCAGCCGGTTGCCGCTCCCATCAGCAGGGCTCCGAAGCTCAGTCCCAGCATGCCCTTGCCGAACGCACGGCGATCCATGTCGACCATGAGGTGCTCCTTTGCTCGGCATGCCGACCGCATGTCCGTCACTAACGCCGGACATGGAGACATGCAGATGCGCTGATGCGCAGATGTTTGGGGTTTGGCTGTTGCGTGAGGAATGGAGGTGCTGAGGATGTCCCGGACGATGGACGGTGCCGCTCGTCGAACATTTCAGCCACCTCGAGGACGGTGCGCGGTAGCGGCCCGGTCCGTGCGAGATGGCCCGTAACTTAGCTGTGGCGGGTGGCTGAAACAAGCCCCCCTTCTGAAACGTTTTTGCCACCCCGGTCGTAACGTGACCTTCACACGGGCCCCCTCTCGCGCCAGCTCGGCGACGGAGCTGTCAGTCCACGCCTGATGGACAGTGCACGCCCTGGTGTAGGTGCTTAAAACGATTCAAAGGCCCTGGACGGGTCGGCCACCCCTCTCGTGCAATGACCGCTTCTCAACCTACCAACTGGTTGGGAAGTGTGCTCTACTGTGCCACAGATGGGCGGAAACCGGCCACGCCGCTGCCCGTATCCGCGCCCGTCCGACCTGTGTCCGACCGACCTGAACCCCTCGTGACTCGGCGAACCACATCGGAGTCTCCCTCTCGTGATCGACCACATGGCAGCCTCGTCCACCCCCGGCAGCGCCTTGCCGTCCACTCCTCGTCCCGCCCCCGCGGTTCTGCGGAACCCCGCCTGGCAGGCGCACTGGATCGGACCGAAGCCCCCGCGGCCCAACACCGGCGCCGGACTGGCGCCACCGGATTCCCGCGCCCCCTTCGGCCGGTATCTGTTCCGTACGTCATTCACCCTCGATGCCGTACCGGACGCCATCCCGGCCAGAATCACCGCCGACTCCCGCTATGTCGTCCTGGTCAACGGCCGGGAGGCCGGGCGCGGCCCCATACGTTCCCAGCCCCGGCGGCTGACCTACGACGACCTGGACCTCGCACCGTTCGTGGTCCCCGGCGAGAACACCCTGGTGGTCCTGGTCACCTATTACGGGCACGCCAACGCCTTCTGGCAGCCCGCCGCCGCGAACGCCACCCTCGGCCGGGACGCAGTCCTGCTCTTCGAAGCCGACCTGGGCGACCGGCTGCTGGCGACCGATGGCAGCTGGCAGGTGCTGGACCCAGGTGCCTGGCAGCTGGCTCCCTCGTCCGGCATCGACGGCATACCCGTTGAATGCCTCGACGCCCGCGAGCTGCCCGCCGACTGGAAAACCGGCGCATCGGACGCCGCCTGGCACCCCGCGCAGCTCGTCCCCGCCACCCACCTGGGCTCCCTGGCCCGTACCCAGCCGCCCACCGACCCGTACGGACCACTGCTGCCCCGGCCGATCGGACCGCTCGACGGCGACCGGCTCACGGCAGCCGTCGCCATGGTGACCGCACCCGTCGTGACCCCCGACGACCCACACCCTGTCGTGCGGGTCCGCGCATATCTGTCCGGACCGACGGGACCAAGAGGGCCGGCCACGTTCCGGGCCCCCTTCCCGCTGGAGCTGAACCCCGGCCCCGGCAGGTCCCAGCACCTGGTCGTCGACATGGGGCGGATCGTGTGCGGCCTCGTCACCCTCGACCTTGACGCACCCCGGGGTGCTCGCATCGACCTGATGTACCGCGAGGCGCCACATGCTCCCGGTGTGCCGGAGGCGCTGTCGGCCCCGAACACCGGCGCCCGCTACACCGCCCGAGGTTTCGACGACAGCTTCGAGGCCGTCGAAGTCAACGGATTCCGCTACATCCACGCCCTGGTCAGCGCGGACGGACCGGTCCGCATCGACAGGATCACGGTGCGCGAACACCTCTACCCGCGCGTCGGCAACGCGTACTTCCGAAGCGGCGACCCGGAACTCGACGCCCTGTACACCGCCGGAGTGCGCACCGTGGCACTCAACTCCCATGACGCCTTCACCGACTGCCCGACCCGTGAGCAGCGCGCCTGGGTCGGCGACGGCGTGGTGCATCAGATGGTGCACCTGACCACCTCCACCGACTGGCGGCTGGCCTGGAGGTACCTGGAACTGGGTAACTCACCCCGCGCGGACGGCATCCTTCCGATGAGCGTGGTCGGTGAGATCGAGCAAGGCGGCGGCACCACCATTCCTGACTGGTCACTGCACTGGCTGCACGGTGTCCACAACCTCTACCGGTACACCGCCGACCGCGACCGGCTCGCGGAGCTCGCTCCCACCGCACGGCGGGTGCTCGCCTGGTACCAGCCCTATCTCACCGCCGACGGCATCCTCAGCGATGTACCGGAGTGGAACCTGGTGGACTGGTCGAGCGTGTTCGCCACCGGTGCCAGTTCCATCCTCACCGCCCTGTGGGCGCGTGGCCTTCGCGAATACGCCGAGATCAGCACCCTGCTCGACAACCGCGGCGACGCGGCGTGGGCGGCCGGCCTGTGGGAGCGGGCCCGTACCGGCTTCGACATCTTCTGGGACGAAGGGCGCGGCACCTATCGCGACCACATCGTGCGGGGCACACCGCAGCTCGCCACCTCCCAAGCCGCAGGCGCCGCCGCGATCGTCTCCGGTCTCGCACCCGTGGACCGCTGGGACCGGATCATCGATCGTGTCATGGACCCCGAACGGCTGGTCACCCGGTCCTGGATCGGAGGCGACGGCACCTACGACCAACAGAAGATCCTCGACGAACTGCGCGGTGTCCGGCGCGTCGACTGGGACGCGGAGGAAGAAGTCGTGCGGGCCGAGCCTTTCCTCAGCTACCTCGTCCACGACGCGGCAGCCCTCGCCGGAAGGACCGCCGATCTGGTCCGCTCCCTACGCAGCTGGAGCGTCTTCCTCCACGACGGATACGACACCTTCGGTGAGTGCTGGGGCTGGGGATCCCCCGTCCATGGCTGGAGTGCCACCCCGACCCGCGACCTGGTCACCCACGTCCTCGGTGTCACGCCCGGCGAGCCGGGCTTCGGCCGAGCCCGCATCGCCCCCGCCTACCAGGTGCTGGAGCGGGCCGAGGGAGCGGTGCCGACCCCGGCGGGCCTGCTGTCGGTGTCCTTCGACACGGCCGGCGTCGAGGTGGACAGCCCATTGCCGTACGTACTGGTTCTGCCCGACGGACAGGAGGGTGAGCACGGCCCCGGGCGCATGCGGCTGGCCTTCGCCTGACCGGCCGCGGGCCGCCGCCACAGCCCCAGGCGTACGGCAGGGCCCGAATTCAGCCGGAGCGGACGGCAGAGCAAAGCGCGCGCAGTTGCCTCAGGACGGCCGCCGGGTCCACCTCCTCCGGACTGACCAGCCACTGGTTCTCCGCCCCCTCGATGGCGCCCAGGAGCAGGGCCGCGAAGTCGTCGGGGTTCAGCTCGGGGGGCAGCTCACCGGTCTCGACGGACAGCCGCACCGCATCGGCCAGCTCGGCGCGCAGCGCCACGTACCGCCGTGCTACCCACTCCCTGGCCGGATGCGCCTCGCCGGACGCCTCCGCGGTCAGGATGTGCGCAAGCTGGACCAGATCGCGATTGGCGAGGATCAGCCCGGTGAGGTGCTCCAGCTCTTTGAGCAGCTCCAGAAGGGTGAGGCCGGACGTGCGGGTCGTGCGACGCAGCTCGGCGTCCCGCTGCTCGAGCAGGGCCAGAAGTACGGCCTGCTTGCTCGGGTAGTGGTGCAACAGCCCGGCCCGGGTGAGCCCGGCCGCCTTGGCGATGTCGTTGAGACTCCCCGCACGGAATCCCCGAGCGGCGAACACCTCGAGCGCGGAGCCGAGGATGCGGAGGCGCGGATCACCCGGGGCGCCGCCCTCGCGGCCGTTGTTGCTCACAGGTGCATCCTATGGCTCCCTACGCGAGGGGCGGCCCGGTCCCGCAGTCCACGTCGCCCTGCGCGAAACCCCGACGTCAGCAGCGCCGCCGGGTCATGGCCGCCCGCCGATCGAGTAGATGAGCGGCTGACTCCATTGCTCGTCTCCAGATCGGGCGCGGCCGTCTTCTGGGTGCCCATGTCGGAAGCGCGCGAGTTCGTGGAATCTTGCGCGTCCAAGGGGCTGAAGCCGCCTCGGAGTTGCCCGTCGAAGCAGCCTCGGCGGACGTGTGGCTGCTCGCACAGGGCGACGACATCGTGCCCATCCCGGGCACCCGCAGCCCGCGGCGTCTGGCGGAGAACGTGGCTGCCGCGCAGGTCACGCTCCCATCCGAGGACCTCGCCCGCGTCCAGGAGATCCTGCCGCACGGATCGGCCGGCTCGCGCTACCCGGCGGCAATGATGCCGACTTGGCAGTGACAACATGCTCGGGTCTGGTGGTGAGGCCGGCGTCGCGGGCCACGAGGGCGGCTTGGACGCGGTTGGTGACCTCCAACGCGGTCAGGATGCGGCTCACGTGGGCCTTGACGGTGCTCTCGCGCATGGCCAGACGGGTCGCGATGTCGGCGTTGGTGTCGCCCTGGGCGAGCAGGGCGAGTACGTCGCGTTCGCGGGGGGTGAGTCGCTCCAACCGGTCCTGTGCCGCGGTGACTTGGGGCTGGTTGGTGGCGTGGTAGCGGTCGATGAGGCGGCGGGCCGCGGTGGGGTGGAGCATGGCTGAGCCGGCGGCCACCAGGTGGACGGCGCGCAGTATTTCGGCCGGGTCGGTGTCCTTGAGGAGGAACCCGTCGGCTCCGGCGGCGAGGGCGTCGTAGACGTATTCGTCGAGGTCGAAGGTGGTCAGGGTGATCACCTTCGGGGGGTGGGGCAGGGCTCGCAGGCGGGCGGTGGCGGCGATGCCGTCCATGTGGGGCATGCGCACGTCGACGAGGGCGACGTCGATGCGGTGGGCGGTGGCCTGCTCGGCGGCCTGGAGGCCGTCGGCGGCCTGGGCCACTACCTCGATGCCCTGGTCGCCTTCGAGGAGGTCGGTGAGGCCGAGGCGGACCAGGGCGTCGTCGTCGACGATCATGGTGCGGATCATGTGCGGGTGCCGTTCTGCTCGACGCCGAGGGGGTGGGGGATGCGGGCGGCCAGTCGCCAGGCGCCCGCGCCGGCCGGTCCGGCGTTCAGGTGGCCGCCGAGGGCGGTCACGCGTTCGCGCAGGCCGACGAGTCCGTAGCCGCTGCCGACGGCGTCCGTGCGGGGAGTGCCAGGGGGGTTGGTGACCTCGACGAGGGTGGCGGGCGGCCGGTAGTCGATGCGTACGGTCACCGGAGCACCGTCGGCGTGCTTGCGGGCGTTGGTCAGGGCTTCCCGGACGACGCGGTGCACGGCCAGGCGGTGGGTGGTGGGAGCCTGTTCGGGAAGGCCGTCGGTGGTCAGCTCGACATGCTGGCCGGCCGCGCGGGCCTCGTCCGCCAGTTCCGCTACGTCCCTCATCACCGGGGTGAGTGCGGCGCCGGTTGGCGTGGCGTCGGGGTCGCGCAGCACACCGAGAACGTCGCGCAGATCGGTGAGGGCTTCGACGGACGCCGTGCGCAGCAGACCGAGCCGTTCCGCGACCGGTGCGGGCAGCGTGTCGCCCTTGGTGGCCAGCACGCCGGTGTGGAGCGCGATCAGGCTCAGGCGATGGGCCAGGACGTCGTGCATCTCGGCGGCGATACGGGACCGTTCCGCGATCCGGGCCGCTTCCTCGCGCAACTGCGACCCGATGTGCAGGCGCTCGACGTCGGCTGCCAGTGCCTGGAGCAGGCGGCGCCGGCCACCGAGCCACAGCCCGACGAGCACGGCCAGCACGGGTAGGAGCAGCGTGGACGCGTAGGACTGCGCCGTCCACAGGGAAGTGGCCCGGTAGCTGAGCAGGTTGGCGCCCAGGGCGGCGACGGCACATCCCACCGCCACCCGCGCCCGGCGATCCACAGCCAGGTCGAACAGGGCGACTGCCAGCAGCGGCAGCAACGGCCATCCCCACCATGCGGTGGCCACGGTGACCAACAGCGGCGCGAGGGGCCATCGCAGCCGGGGCACGAGCAGGGCCGTTCCGCACACCAGCGCCGCGGTGATGACCGGGGCCAGGTAGTGCCCGTCGAACGCGATGTCGTTCAGCGCGGCGGCCAGTACGCACAACGCCACGAGTGCGCCCCGCCCGTAGGCCGCCCATCTGCGGCCTTCTCCGCTGCTCACCTGGCCCATGCTAGGCAGACCGGTGCGCCGTTCCGTCCGGCAGTCGGCGATGTTCTCCCCCTGCTTTCGTAGAGGGACGCGGTCGCAGAACGGCGGATCCCATGCCGGACGCGGCTTTCTAGCGTCGATTCCATGAACGACTGGACCACCTCCCACGACCGTGTCCTGGCGCAGCGCAATGCCGAAGGCTGGATGTTCCTGATCGAGGCAGCCCGTGATCTGCGCACCACGGGTGCCATAGCCCCCAGTGGAAAGGCCCTGGCCCGCGCTCTGACCGATCCGGTACGGGCTCAGGCGCCCCGCCCGCTGGCGGTCCTGGAGGCGGGTGCCGGCACCGGCGCGGTCACCCGCACCCTGATACCCGACCTGCCCCGCGCCAGCCGCCTGGACATCGTCGAGGCCAACCCACGTTTCGCCGCGCGACTGCGCCGTCTCGTCACCACGCATCCAGACCTGGCTGCCAGACCCGCGCAGGTGAACGTGCATCAGACCTACGTCGAGCAGCTCGACAGCGACCAGCGGTACGACGTGATCGTCTCCGGCCTGCCGCTGACCAACTTCACGCCCGTGCAGGTCGAGCGCATCATGGCCCGCTACCTGGAGCTGCTCCACCCCGGCGGCACACTGACCTACTTCGCCTACCTCGGCACCCGCAAGGCACGTGCCCTGACGGCATCGCGAGCCGAAGCCCGCCGCCACGCCGCCGTCGACGACATCATGGCCGCCTACCAGCACACCTACGCCACGGACCGCTGGACGGTATGGGCCAACGTTCCCCCCGCCTACGTCTGGCATCTGCGACGACCCCTCGTCTCCGCGGACCAGCCCACACCGCAGTCCGTCGAGGCGCGGCGGTGAACGCGCTCTCCGACATCCTCGGCCACATCTCCCCGGCCTCGGCGTACGCGGTGGTGGCCGCCGCTGTCCTGGCCGAGTCGATCCTTCTCGTCGGCGCTTTCATCCCCACGCTCACCCTGCTCCTGACCGCCGGCGCACTGGCCCGCACCGGCCATATCAGCCTTCCCTTCGTGATCGCTGCCGCGGCCGGTGCCGTGGTGGCGGGTGACTTCCTCGCCCACCGCACCGGCAGGTTCCTCGGTGACCGGCTGCGC
The DNA here is from genome assembly GCF_040654815.1 of Streptomyces sp. NPDC050619. Classification (NCBI taxonomy): domain Bacteria; kingdom Bacillati; phylum Actinomycetota; class Actinomycetes; order Kitasatosporales; family Streptomycetaceae; genus Streptomyces; species Streptomyces sp. NPDC050619. Next base: position 28,995 of record NZ_JBFAIR010000033.1, read on the forward strand.
GGAGGCCGGATGGGCCGTCGCATACCGGGTGCCGCCTGGCACCAGGCCGAGACGCTGATGACGCGCCACGGCGGCCGAGCGGTTTTCCTGGCCCGCTTCCTGCCGGTGGTGCGCACCCTCGCCCCGCACTCCGCGGGCGTCACCCGCCTGCCCTACCGCCGCATCGCCCCGTACAGCGTCGTCGCCGCTTGTGTGTGGGCCACAGCGGAAGCGGGTCTCGGATACGCCGCCGCGACCTCGCTCCAGCGCGTTCTCACGCTGGGCGGCCCTGCCCTCGCCCTGGTCGCTCTGCTGGCGATCGGGGGCTCGCTGCTGTGGCGAAGGAGGCGCCGCCCGCCATCTGAAGCCCAGGAACCGGCGCCCGAGCCGGGTACGACGTCCTCCGGCCCGGTTCAGGCGGGTCTGACGAGGCCGGTGTCGTAGGCGAAGATCACGGCCTGGACCCGGTCCCGGACCCCGATCTTGGTGAGGATGCTGCTCACGTGCGACTTGACGGTGGATTCGGCGAGGGAGAGGCGTTCGGCGATCTCGGTGTTGCTCCAGCCGGTCGCGATGGCGGTGAGTACCTCGCGTTCGCGGTTGGTGAGGCGGGCCAGCTGCCGTTGCTGTTCGGGCGTGTGTCCCGGCAGACGGCTGCCGAAGGCATCGATGAGCTTGCGGGTCAGACCGGGCGAGATGACGGCGTCTCCGGCGGCCACCGCCCGGATGCCGGAGACCAGCTCGTCGGGCAGGGCGTCTTTGAGCAGGAACCCGGACGCTCCGGCGCGCAGGGCGTCGTAGGCGTATTCGTCGAGGTCGAAGGTGGTCAGGACCAGAATGCGGGAGCGTCCGCCGGACTCCACGATGCGTCTGGTGGCCTCGATGCCGTCCATGCCCGGCATACGGACGTCCATGAGGACGACGTCGGGTTTGAGCTCGGCGGCCTTGCGGACGGCTTCGGCACCGTGGGTGGCTTCGCCGATGAGAGTGAGGTCGGGGTGCTGTTCCAGGAGCATGCTGAAGCCGAGGCGTTGCAGGGCCTGGTCGTCGACGATGAGCACGGTGGTCATGCGAGGGGGTTCTCCGTTGTGGTCGCGGATGGGGGTCCTCCCGGTCGTGGGGGTCCCCCCGCTCGAGCGAAGCCGAGAGTGGGGGAGAAGCCGAGAGTGGGGGATGGCGGGGTGGTCAGGAGGCGGGCGTGGACGCTCCAGCCGCCTTCGCGGTTGGGCCCGGCGGTGACCTGGCCCTGGTAGATGGCCGCGCGCTCGCGCATGCCGACCAGACCGCGGCCGCTTCCTGCGCTCCGTCTGCGGAAGCGGGGTGCGTGGAGGGGGCCACTGTCCTCGACATCCACGTGGACCGTCTCAGAGCCGACAGCCACCCGGACGCTGATGGAGGTGTCGGCGGCGGCGTACTTGAGGGTGTTGGTGAGGGCCTCCTGGACAATGCGGTAGACGGCGAGCTGGAGACCGGGCGCCAGGGCGGTGAGGTCGCCGTCTGTGCTGAGGGTGAGGCTCGGGCCGGCGGCACGGACGCGTTCGACCAGCGGATCGAGGTCGGCCAGCCCGGGCTGCGGGGCGAGCGGGGCATCATTCGGCCGGTCGTTGTCGTCGCCGATGACGGCGAGCAGGCGGCGCAGTTCGGCGAGGGCGCCGCGGCCGCTGTCAGCGATGATCCGCAGGGTCTCGGCGCCGCGCTGGGGCTTTGTCTCGGTCAGGCCGGCGGCGCCGTCGGCGAGACCGACCATGACGGCGAGGGTGTGGCCGAGGATGTCGTGCATTTCCTTGGAGACGCGGGCGCGTTCCTGGGCGACGGCGAGGCGGGCCTGCTGGTCCTTCTCCTTCTGCAGGGCGGCGATGACGACGTTGACCAGGCGGTGGGCGAGGCCGAGGCCCGCGATGGCCGTCACCGTCACCACCCCCAGCAGCATGACGATTTCCGGGCGTGTGGCGTACTCCAGCCGACCGTCGTTCCACAGCGTGGCGGCCCAGGCGACCAGCTGCATCAGGGAGATGGTGACGGCGATGAGCAGCTGGCGGGGGGTGCCGAAGCAGCCGACGTTGAACAGGGCCACGATGCGGGCGACGTCGGCACTGGCGTTGGCGTCATGGAGGGACCCTGTGGAGGCCATCACCACGGCGGCGGCGGTGATGAGCGAGAAGACCAGCATGGGCCTGCGCTGCCGCCACAGCAGCGGAACGGCCACGGCGACGGGGAGGACCAGTGCTTCGGCGACCCCGGATTCTCCGACGGGGTTCAGTACGGACGGCAGTCCCAGGACGGCGCAGAACAGCGGTACGCCCCACCTCCGGACCCGGGGGTGGGTCTGGTCCGCCCACCGCCAGGAAGACAGCCGGGCGATGATCGACACGATCACACGCTGCTCGGCGTCGCTCGTCAGTGCCTCGGGCAGCTCGGGTCGGCTGGGAACGTGTCGACCGGGCCGGGAATCCTGTGGGGTCGTGGGGGTCAAAATCTGTGCCCTTCGCGGTGCAGGCGAGCCGCTCGCCGGTCCCGGGGGAACGGACAGGCGAACGGCGACTGGGGGACCGACCGGGACCGACCGCTCTTCCGCGATCGTACGGCCGACAAGGGCTCGGGTTCTGAGAGGTCTTTGCGCGGACGGGCCGGACCAGGCCCGGGTCCAACCTAGAAGCGGTATCGACCGGCGCTATGGCACTGTGGGCGGGAACACGGCGGCGCCGACTAGTACCGGGGTACTAGGAGTGTGCGGCGATCTCGGTGGTGCTCCAGCCGACGGCCACCGCGGCAAGGACCTGACGTTCACGTTCGGTGAGTGCGCCGAGCCGTCGATCGAGTCCGTGCTGGGCTTGAAGATTTGCATGAGGAGTACTTCCGGGCGGAGGGCGGCGGCCATGCGGACCGCCTCGGCACTACCGGCCGCCTCGCCGACCGGGGTCAGGTCTGGCTCGGAATCCAGCAGGAGGCGGTAGCCGAGGCGTTGCAGCTTCTGGTCGTTGACGATGAGAACGGTGGGCATGCTGCCGGGGTTCTTCCTGTGTGGGGGCATGCCGGGGACGAGCGCGGTGGGGCCGGGTGGGCGGACAGGCCGGTCGCCGGCGGCTGGAAGTCCCCTGCCTCCTGCGGGCGTTCAGCCGCCGATCGCACGGAGCACGGCGTCGGCCATGCCTTGCTCGCCGCGCGCGTTCGGATGGACGGCGGCAGCCGGGCTGCTGGGCCGAACGGGCTCGATCCAGCGCGTGTTCTCAGCGGAGCAGGCGTCGTGGCCGACGGACGGGGAGTAGGTGTCGACGTACGTCGCTCCGGCGGCCTCGGCCTGCCCGCTCAGCATGGCGTTGAGCTGCGTCCCCTTGTCGTGCAGATAGGTCGCGTCACCGGGCGCGAGAGGCAGTTCCCTCCCGCAGCCTCTGCCTTCGGCGGGCAGGATCGCCGGATAGCCGACGACATAGACCCGGGCCTTCGGCGCACGCCGTTCGATCTCGGCCAGCGCCGCGGACAACTGCCGGCCGGCCGCCTGGATCTTCTGGGCCACTTCGTCGGTGCCGCCGTCGACGTACTGCTTCTTGCAGGGCGCATCACCGGAGAAGAGGCGGTCGCTGCCGACCGCACCGTACATCACGCCCATCGTGACGCATTTCGTGACCGTCGAGCCGAAGCCGATGTCGTTGCCGCCGATACCGAGGGTGACCAGCCGCGTCCGCGTCGAGAGGGCCGAAAGCTGGGCGGGGTTGGTGCCGTTGGACGTCTTCTGCGGCGCGGTGAGGTCGGTGATGGTGGCACCGCTGCAGCTGACATCACGGAAGTCGGCGGCGGTGACGCCGAGTTGGCGTGCCACGACCGCGGGGTAGTTGTGGTCGGAACGGTCGCAGCCGACCGGTGTCCCGGACTGTCGGGGAATCTTCGGGCCGGAGGTGTAGGAGTCGCCGAGAGCGACGTAGGGCCCCGGCTGCGGTCGCTCGTCCTTGGCGGTGCCGGTGCCGGTGCCGGTGCCGTCCGGACGTCCGATGAGGACGGCGGTGAGCAGAACACCGCAGCTCACGATCCCGGCCAGACCTGCGCGTGCATACGGTCCCATGGGTTTCTCCTGTCGTCGTCACGGATGAACAACTGCTGGGCTCGCACCGCACCGCAGGCGGCTGTGCGCGATGGGCGGCGGTGCCCGGAGCGGGACCGGCAGGGCCGGCTGGGGGAGGGGGGAAGGCTTGCCCGGATCGCGGTGGGGACGAGGCGTGTGTGACCCTGCCGTCAAACTAGGCGGGGAAACACGCATGTCATCGGCACCGCGGGACCGAATACGGGAGTGCGGAGTAGTACCGCGGTAGGAAGGCGCGTCGACTTGGGGGGCGTTCTTGAGCGGCAAGCCGCCGACTCCGGCGCGCAGCGCTCCAGTCGTATGGGTGCAGCGATGAGAGCGCTGTCAAGCCGACTCTCTCTCCGGGGAGTTGACCGGCGGGTTGGGGATGAGGGTGGCGTGGACGGTCCAGCCGCCGTGCGGGTTGGGGCCGGCGGTGACCTCGCCCCGGTAGAGGACGGCGCGCTCGCGCATGCCGACCAGCCCCCGGCCGCTGCCCGTCCGGCCACGGCGTGCCCGCGGGGTACGGGACGGGCCGGTGTCCTCGACCGTGAGGCGCACGATGTGGGGGTCGGCGGCGATGGAGACGTGGACCGAGGTGTCGGAGGCGGCGTACTTGACGGTGTTGGTCAGGGCCTCCTGGATGATGCGGTACGCGGACAGGTGGAGTCCCGGGGCCAGTTCGGTGAGGTCGCCGTGCGCGTGCAGGGCGACGGTGGGGCCGGCGGCGCGGACCCGGTCGAGCAGCGCGTCGAGGTCGGCGAGGCCGGGCTGCGGGGCGAGCGGGACGTCGTGCGACCGGCCCTGACCTTCGCGGTCGTCGCTGATGACGGCGAGCAGGCGGCGCAGTTCGGCCAGGGCGTCGCGGCCGCTGGCGCTGATGGTGCGGAGGGTCTGGGCGCCGCGTTCCGGCTTGGTCTCGGTGAGGCCGGCGGCGCCGTCGGCGAGGCCGACGATGACGGCGAGGGTATGGCCGAGGATGTCGTGCATCTCGCGGGAGACGCGGGCGCGTTCCTGCGCGGTGGCGAGACGGGCCTGCTGGTCGCGTTGCTTCTTCAGGGCGTCGATGTAGGCGTAGGCCAGCCGCACAAGCAGGCCCAGTGCCGCGAACGCCACCACGGCGACCATCACCACCAAGGTCACAGGCTCCGGACGCGTGACGTACTCCAGTTGCCGGCCGCGCCAGAAGAAGTAGGCCCAAGTGACGAGTTGCACGAGGGTGACGCCGGTGGCGACGGCCAGCCGGCGCGGCGTGCAGTGACGGCCGACATTGAAGAGAGCGACCACCCGGGCGAATTCGGCGCCGGTCAGCACATCCAGAGGAAGGGACACGACGGAAACGGCCGTGGTGAGGGCGAAAACCAGCATGGGGCGTCGTTCCCGCCACAGCAGTGGGATGCAGAAGGCGAGGACGAGGGGCAGTTGGGGATTACCGACGTTGTGGGGATTGGTGTAGGCGTCGCTACCGACGGCGAGACAGAAGACCGGGACTCCCCACCGCCGGACCCAGGGACGGGCCCGGTCGGCCCGCCGCCAGGAGGCGAGCCGGGAGACGACCGAGGCGATCACCCGCTGCTCGGGATCGCTCGTCAGCGACTGAAGGAACTGGCGCTCGTCCGGGCATGGGGCGGGAACGGGGGCACTCGGTGCGGGCACGGGGGTAGGCCCTTCGCAATGTCAGGCCGCCCGCCAGCCCCGGGGGATCGGGCCGACGGGCGGGGCAGGGGAGACGGCCGGTGAGAGGCGGCCGCCACGTCAGGAGCCGGTGCGGAAGCCGGTGCTGCGGCTCGCCCTCGTCAACGCCTGCGCATCGGGTTCTTCAGCAGCTTCCTGCGTACCGGCGCCTCCGACTCGGTCGTGTCGGCGGGGACGGTGGCGTCACCGCCCCGTGCGAGGCGCTGCTTGAACCTGGACAGTCGTCGTGCCTTCCCCGGGGTCTGCGGGGCAGGTGCCGGTGCATCCGTGACACCAGAAGCGTGGAGGTCGCTGAAGGCGTGGGGGGCGCTGCGGCCGTCCGAGCCCGCGTGGACCCCGGCGGCGACACCGGCGAGTACGGGCTCGGGCGCGGAGACCGTCTGCTCGGCTTCGAGCGCGTGGCGCAGCTTCTCGCCCTCGACGTCCACGTTCGGCAGGATGCGGTCCAGCCACTTCGGCAGGGTCCAGGAACGGTGGCCGAGCAGGGCCATCAGCGCCGGGACGATGGTCATCCGGACGACGAAGGCGTCGATGAACACGGCGGCGGCGAGCCCCAGGCCGATGGACTTGATCAGCATCTCGGAGTCGAGGAGGAATCCGGAGAAGACGGAGACCATGATGACCGCGGCGGCGGTGACCACCCGGCCGCTGTGCCGGAAACCCTCCACGACGGCCTGTGTGGGTTCGGCGCCGTGGACGTACTCCTCCCGCATCCGGGAGACGAGGAAGACCTCGTAGTCCATGGCGAGTCCGAACACCACGCCGATCAGCACGATGGGCAGGAGGCTGACGATGGGTCCGGTCTGGTCGACGCCGAAGAGGCCCTTCAGCCAGCCCCACTGGAAGACCGCGACCAGGACACCGAGGGTCGAGACCACGCTGAGCAGGAAGCCCAGGGCGGCCTTGAGCGGGATCACGATCGACCGGAAGACCAGCAGGAGCAGGATCAGGGCCAGGCCGACGACGATGGCCAGGTAGGGGATGAGGGCGTCGGAGAGCTTGGTGCTGACGTCGATGTTGACGGCGGTCAGGCCGGTGACCATCAGGTCGGCGCCGGTGTCCTGGTGCAGGGTGGCGCCGTGATCGCGGATCTCGTCCACGAGGTCCTTGGTGGCCTCACTGGTGGGGGCGCTCTTGGGGACGGCGCCGAGCAGGGCCACGTCGCCGGCCTGGTTGAAGGAGGGAGGACGGACGGCCGCGACGTCGTCCAGCTTGCCCAGCATGGTGTACGCGTCCTGGGCGGCGGCCTTGGGACTGTCGCTGTCCCGGGCGTCGACGACCACGGTGAGCGGTCCGTTGAAGCCCGGCCCGAAGCCCTCGCTGAGGGTGTCGTAGGCGATGCGCTGGGTGGTGCCGGGGGGCTTTCCGGAGTCGTCGTTCAGGGCCATCTTCAGGGACATGGTGGGGATGGCCAGCAGGGCCAGGCCGGCCACCGAGACGGCGAGCACCTTGACCGGGTTGCGGGTGACGAACCTCGCCCAGCGCACGCCCATCGACTCACCCTCGCCGCGCTCCAGCGCCTTCATACGGCGGGTGAGCAGCCTGCCCTGCATGATCCGCGTACCGGCGAAGCCGAGCAGGGCGGGCAGCAGGGTCAGCGCGATGACCACGGCGACGGCCACGGCGAAGGCGGAGGCCAGACCCATAGCGGTGAGCATGCCGATGCCGATGACGCTCAGGCCGCTCAGCGCGACGATCACGGTCAGGCCGGCGAAGACGACCGCCGACCCGGCGGTGCCCAGGGCGCGTCCGCACGCTTCCTCGGGTTCGTGGCCGTCGCGGATCTCGTTGCGGTAGCGGGAGACGATGAACAGGGCGTAGTCGATGGCGACGGCCAGGCCCAGCATCAGTGCCAGGGTCGTGGCGGACGAGGCCAGGTCAAAGAAGTGTGTGGCGAGCGTGACCGACAGGATGGCCGCGGCCACCCCGAGGATCGCGGTGAGCAGGGGCAGGCCGGCCGCGATCAGTGAGCCGAAGGTGATCACCAGGACGATGGCGGCGACCCCGACGCCGATCAGCTCGGCCGCCTTGCTCGCGGCCTTGTCCTTGACGGCGTTGCCGCCCAGGCTCACCTTCAGACCGGCCTTCTCGCCCTGGGCCACGACCTCGGTCTGGACGGTGTGGGCCGCGCCGCTGATGTCACTCTGGGCGACCTTGTAGGAAACCTGGGCGTAGGCGATCGTGCCGGACCTGCTGACCAGGCCGCTGGCGAAGGGATCGGAGACGCCCGACACCTGCGGCGACTTCTCCAACTGCGCCACCAGGGACTCGACCTCGGCCTTGTTGGCGGCGGAGGTGAGCGTCTGCCCGCTGGGCGCCTCGAACACCACACGCGCGGTGGCGCCGTCGGCGGAAGCCTGCGGGAACTCCTTCCGCAGCAGGTCGATCGCCCGCTGCGATTGCGTGCCCGGAACGCTCAACGCCCCCGAGGATGTGCCGGGCGCGCTCATCGCGCCGATGCCTATGGCGGCCAGGACGGCGACCCACAGCATCACGACGATGCGTCGTCGCCGGAACGCCAGCCGGCCGAGCCGATAGAGGAAGGTGGCCACGGATTACTCCCACCAGGAGAAGAGATCATTGGGTGAGCCGGTCCTGACTGACCCGCGATCTCAACCTAGGAGCGGTACCGGGCGACCATCCCGTACCGCGGAACCGAATCCGGCGGGGCCCGTTAGTACCGCAGTACTACGCCCTGTCCTCCGCCCAGCCCGTCGGCCGGCGATGCCCGATACAAGTAAGAGAGACGGTGCAGTGCCCAGGGCGGTCGAAGCCGTCCCGGGCACTGCCGTGGAGGTGGGCTGGTGCCTCAGCCGGGCGGGCGTGAGGCGGGGGCGTCACCCGCGTCTACGGCGTCACCTTCCCGATCTTGACAGTGCCCTTGCCCACGAAGGTCCCGCGGTCGTTGAGCAGGTGCACCTGGCCGAAGAGCGCGCGGCCTTCCGGTGCCGCGGCCGCGGCCGTGACGTGTGCGGACACGATCGCCGAGGCGCCCGTGCCGAGCCGCACCGGTCCCGCGTCGTCCGGGGTGAGCGAGCCAAGGGCGGTGGAGGAGAACACGTCGCGGTAGTCGTAGGCGGTGGAGCCGGACGGGACGTCGAAGCCCAGCACCTCGATGGTGTAGGTGCCGGCAGGCGGACGGGGCACGGAGACCGACTCCTCGGCGTCGGCGTCGGCGTCGATGCCGACGAGGTCGCCGTCGGCGTCGTACACCCTCAGGTCCAGGTCGGTGGCCTTGTCCGAAGGGTTGCCGATGGCGACGTCCAGTGACGTGGTGCCCTCGGGCACCTCGACATTGGTGGTCTGTGTGTCGCCGGTGGCGATGGTGGGACGTGTGGTCCGCGATGAGCCGAGCGGGCCGCCCTTGAGGGTGCCGTTCACCGGCGCGTACTCGTTCTCGGCAGTCCAGGAGACGGCGGCCGGTGTGCCCGCCTCGGCCTCCGCCACGGTCGCGGGCTCCGGGTCGAAGGAGGCGCGGTACACGGTGACGTCCAGGTCGTAGGGATTGTCGAGCAGCTTGGAAGCGTAGGTCGACTGGACCACTATCTCCCACACACCGGCCCGCGGGTCCGGGTACGCGGCCACATCGGGCGTGGCGGGGTCGTCGTCCTTGACGGGCAGGCCGTACGGCTGGATCGCGCTCGCCACTGTCCGGCTACCGTCCTTCAGGCCGCCGAGCCTGACCTCCAGGGTCCTCGCGCCTTCGGGGACGGTCACGAAGTAGGTGTTCGCGCTGTTGCGCTGCGTCGATCCCGAGGCGGAGTAGGTGTACTCGGCCGGCGTGGAGACCACCACGGTCGTCAGAACCTGCTCGTCGACGCCCACGGTCGTCGGGTCATCGATCTCCAGGCGGGCGCTCTTGATGCCCTCGGACGTCGGCGCGGCCTGGACCTTCACGGTCACCGGACTGTTCAGCGGCAGTGCCGCAGTCTGCGAGTCGAGGAGAGAGAAGGTGCGGGACGTGTTGTTCTCCAGCCGCAGCGTGTGCGGGACCGGGCCGTCGGGGCCGGAGGTACGCGTCAGGGTGACCTCGTACGTCTTCTTCTCGCCGGCCTCGAGACCGCCCTCGCGGTCGTAGATCCCGGTACCGAAGCCGGGCGTCTTCAGCGACTGGTCGAGTGCGGTGTCGACCGGGGCCTGCACGGTGTACTCGTGGGCGTCCGCTCCCTCCTTGATCTCCTTCCAGGCAGCCTGGACGTCGAGCAGGCCCGCGCCCTCCTCGTACGCCTGAAGTCCCTTGACGTGGCGGGCGGTCGAAGTGAGCGCCGTGCGCAGTTTCACCGGGGTGAGGTCGATGTCCTGCTGCCTGGCAGCGGACAGCAGCAACGCGCTCGCGCCCGCCGTCTGCGGGGACGCCATCGACGTGCCCTGGTACATGGTGTAGCCGGCAGGCAGGTTCCAGCCCGTGTACTGCTCGAAGAGCTGGGCGCCGGGCATCCAGGACGGGCTGGAGGAGACCGCCGAGCCGGGCGCTACCAGGGTCGGTGCGAACCCGCCGTCCTCGCGGGGGCCGCGGGCGGAGAGGGTGAACAGGCCGTATGGCTTCTCCACTTCGGCACCATAGTTGGCGGCCCAGGTCTCCTTGGAGACGGCGGCGCCGACCGAGATCACCTTGTCGGCCAGGCCCGGGTCGTCGATCGTGTTGGCGCCGGGGCCGGAGTTGCCTGCGGCCAGCACGAGTTGGACGCCGTAGGTGTCGATGAGGCGCGTGTACAACTCGGCGCGCGCGTTGTTGCCATCGTTGAGCGCGGTGAGGCCGCCGATGGACATGTTGACGATGTCGACGCCGCGGTTGACGACCAGGTCGATCATGCCCTCGGCCAGCGCGACGTTGGTGCAGCCGTCCCCGAAGATGCAGGCGCGGGACGACACGATCTTCGCCCCCGGCGCGGCGCCGTTCATTTTGCCGCCGAACAGGCCGTTGGCCGCGGCGATACCGGCGACATGGGTGCCGTGGTATTTGTTGACGACGCCGATGTTGACGAAGTCGGACTTCTTGCCGACCCAGTCGCCGCCGAGCGGGTCCATGGGTACGTCCTTGCGGATCTCCACGACGAACGGCTGCCGCTCGGCGATGTCGGTCTCGGGTTCGTCGGTGCCGAACCAGCCGATCTGGTGGCCGTCCTTGTACGGCTTCATCGGCTCGTCGTCGGTGAAGTCGTGGTCGTTGTCCAGGTCGACGGTGACCGTGCCGGCCGCCGGGTCGTACAGCACGGCCCAGCTGTCCGTGGTGTCACCGTCGCGGTTCGCGTCGCCGTCGCTCTGGCCGTCCTCGACCTTGCCGCCCTCGGTGACGGACTCACGGAAGACGTTGACGCGGTACGAGCCCGAAGGGGCCTTCCAGCTCTGGCCACCATAGGTGAAGGCCGGCCCGGACACGCCGGTCGTCATCGCGCGCCAGGTGCCGTCGCCGTCGACGATCGGGTCGGTGGCCGTGACCCAGTCGACGATCTTCCGCTCGCCGGTGGTGGTCTTCTGCAGCGCCGGGCTCGCGAGGTCCACTCCGGTGTCGAGGACACCGATGGTGACACCGCGGCCGTCCGCCGTCGGGTGTTTCTTCACGAAGTCGACGGCGCCCGTCTCGGAGGACGGGTTGTACGGGTTCTCGGCCGGGGTGTCCTTGCCGGGCCCGGGATACGTCTGCGAAGTCGCCTCCACCGCAGCGCCGTTGACCTTGGGAGCAGCGGGCAAGGGATCGTCCAGCTGTATCTCCTCGCGCAGGTCGATGCCGTGCACCGAGGACAGCTTGACGGCGGCGTCGATGGCCGCGTCCGCCCTGCCGGTCGGCACGGTGGCCCTGACGTAGCCGAGCTTGTCGTAAGTGCGGCCGACGGAGCCGCCCTTGACCGCGTCCAGCTCCTCGGCGACCTGCTCGGTCTTCCCCGCAGCGGTGGCGATCATCATCGTGACGTTCTTCTCGCCGGTGGCCTTCGCGTCGGCGAGCAGCTCGGCGTCCGCCGAACCGATCTTGTCATGCGCGGACTTGGGGATCTCGGCAGAGGAGTGGCCCTCGGCAACGAAAGCAAGGGGTATCAGCCCGGTCGTGGTGAGTACGGCCGTCAGTCCGGCGGCCACGGTTATGCGGGTCAGGCGTCTCGCACCCGGTATCGGGCAGATGTGGGGGGTGGTGGGGGGCATGCGATTCCTCTCCCTCGGGGCGGTTCGTCCGCCACGGGGACGGCTTGATCAAGGATTTTCCCCACGTCGGTCGACGGGATAGAGGCAAATATCCTCAACTGCCCTCACGCGCCGGTGTCTTGTCTCACCTCGGGCCCTCCGGCCAAGGGAGTCGCCTCGCGACAAAGTCCCAACGAATGAATAACCTGATAGAACCTTCAAGTACGTTGGGGAAGTCACTCGCGCGGCCCCAGACCACCCCCACCAGTGGAGCCGAAGTGCCCCATCACTTCCCTGCCCAGTCGTCGGGGCGCAGGGCAACGCTGTCAGTGGCGCTCGTCAGTCACGACGACCTGCCCCGTCCGTCGCTCTCCGAAGTCTCCGTCCACGTGGTGCGAGATCCTCGCGAGATCCACTCGAGCGACGATGTCGTGCTTTTCAACGGAGTCGGAATGGCGCAGGAGCTGGCCCGTTTCTCGGCCGAGATGGCGGACGAGCTGCCTCCCGCCGCGGTGCTGACACGACGGCTCGACTGGGGAGACGTGTGCCTGGCCTTCAAGCACGGTGTCACCAGCTACGTGCTGGACGGACCGCACTCCTGTCGGCTCGACGAGGTACTGATGTGCACCGCCCAGCGCTCCGGCATCCTCGCCCCGGAAATCGTCGAAAGGATCAGGATCGAGGCTCGAGGCAAGGGACGGACGACGACGGCGAAGCCGGGCAGATCACCATCGGCGTCGGAGGCCATCCCTGGATCGCGTCCGCTGTTGTCCCAGCGAGAGAGCCAGGTCATGGACCTTCTCGCCTCCGGCCTCGAAGTCCGTGACGTCGCCCGGCAGTTGTTCCTGACCGACAAGACGGTCAGGAACTATCTGAGCCGCATCTACAGCAAGATCGGCGTGCGCAACCAGGCCCAGGCGGTTCTGTACTGGCTCGGACGCGCGGACAGCCCGACGCCCGGCCACCCAACCAGGACGGGCGGGCGGGAGAGCGGACCGCTGAAGGTCGGTTGACGCATCGATGTCGATGTATGGGATGGGCGCAGACGCCCGCACTTTCGCCATGGCCGACATCAGGGCGTCGACGCCTGGCGAGCACGAACTCCGCCCCGGCGCCCAGACACGATGGTGTCCTCGGCGGGAAACCGTCCCGCCCGGGCCGGCGCGATTCCCTCCAACGTCCGGTCCAAGGACGATGTGCGCCGCGCGAACCTCTCGGTGAGCCTGTCCACCACGTGCTCGACCAACGCACTGCGCCGCCGGTTCCCGCCCGTGGACACGCGCGGACTCCGTGCCACCATCGGGGCGCCGCCTCTCGGGTCACCGTCCGTGCTGGGAAGGCCACCGCGGACAGAGGTGAGCGGCGTTCAGTCGATGCGGATGATTCCGCGGCCCAGTGCGGCGGTGACGGCGCCGGTGCGGTCGGCGACGTCGAGCTTGGTGTAGATGTGCAGCAGATGGGTCTTGACCGTTGCCTCGGACAGGCGCAGGGCGCGGGCGATCTGCTTGTTGCTCTGCCCGCGGGCCACGGCGGACAGAACTTCGAGTTCCCGGCCGGACAGGCCGGCACTGCGGTCGCCGCGCAGATGGGCGAGGACCTTGGCGGCCACCGTGGGGGACAGTGCCGCTCCGCCCCGGGCGGCGGTGCGCACGGCCTCGCACAACTCGTGTCGTCCGGTGTCCTTGAGCAGGTAGCCGACCGCGCCGGCGTCGATGGCGGCGGTGATGTCGGCGTCCGTGTCGTAGGTCGTCAGGACGAGGACCCGGACCTGGGGGTGGGCGGCGCGGATGGCGGCGGTCGCGGCGGTGCCGTCCATGCCGGGCATCTGTAGATCCATCAGGACGACATCGGGTGCGAGTGACGCGGTCTGGCGCACTGCCTCGGCACCGGTGGCGGCTTCGCCGACGACCGTGAGGTCGGGCTGGGTGGCGAGCACGGCGGCCAGCCCGTCGCGGACCACGGGGTGGTCGTCCGCGAGGAGGACCCGGATCGGGGGAGGGGTCGAAGTGCTCATGACGTCGGGGCCATCCGCTGGGTACCGGCCGCGGGTGACGGTGCGGAGGCCGCGGGCTCGATCGGGAGCGGCACCGTGGCGGCGACGGTCGTACCCTCGCCCGCGGCGCTTTCCAGCGCGAACGTGCCGTCCAGGGCGGCGATGCGCTCGCGCATGGTGATCAGTCCGATGCCGGCATGCCGGGCGGCGGGTGCGAAACCGGTGCCGTCGTCCTGGATGTCGATGGCCAGGGCGTCACCGAGGTAGGACAGCGTGACCGACACGCTCGCCGCGTGGGCGTGCCGCCGGGCGTTGGTCAGCGCCTCCTGCACGACCCGCAGCAACTCGCCCTCGTTGCCGGCGGTCAGGGCGACCGGTCGGCCGGTCACGACCGTGTAAGCCTCGATGCCGGTCTCCTCCGTCAGCCGGGTGGTGAGCTCGCGGACCGCTTCCGCCAGGTGCGTGCGCTCCAGCGGCGCCGGGCGAAGGGCCTGCACGAGGCGGCGGCTCTCGGCCAGGTTGTCCCGGGCCGTCCGCATGGCCTGCTCGACGCGGCGGGCCGCGGGAGAACCGGGTGGCAGGTCGTCGCGTGCGGCGTCCAGCAACATGGAGATGGACGCGAAGCCCTGGGTCAGGGTGTCGTGGACCTCGCGGGCCAGGCGCTGACGTTCGGCCAGGGTGCCCGCCTGACGTTCCGCCGCCGCTCGTTCCGCCTGGGTGGCGGTGAGTTCGTCCAGGAGCCGTTGCCGCTTGTGACTCTCGTGGTCGAGGGTGGCGACGTAGCAGACGATGGTGACCGCCAGCGCGGCACCGAGCACGCAGCCCGTGAGCGTTCGCACGTCGGCGGAGCCGTCCGTGGTGAAGCGCTGCCACGACCAGGCGCCGCCCAGCATCAGCACCCCGCCGGCCGACCACCAGGCCCGTCGCAGCCAGTACGGGGCCAGCACGGCCACGGCGACCGGGAGCAGCGCGGGGTCCATCACGGACATGGCCACCCACGCCGCCAACGCCCCGAGGAGGTAGGGCTGCGGAGGGCGACCGGCGCCGCCGCGCAGCGCGATCCAGTACGCGTACCAGGCGGCGAGTCCCACCGCCGGGCCGATCCGCAGCAAGGCCGTGCCGGTCGTCAGGTCCGTCCCGGCCAGCGCACCCAGCACGGACAGGGTGAGCACGACGGCGAAGAAGGCATGCTGGCCCACGGATTTCCACCGTGCCCTCTCCTCTACCTGTCGCAGCGCCATGGGCGTCAGCGTACGCGCAGCCAAGCAGCCGGAGGATCAGCCGACCAGTGCGAACGCATCCACCGATCGGTGGGCGGGCGATGCGTCGATCGGTCGATGCGCCGGGCCCGTGCGGCGGCGAAGATCAGCCCCGCACCCGGCCGCCCGAGCTCCACCGCACCCCGTGAGGAACCACCAGTGCCCCTGGCCTTCATTCCCAGCCCGTCCATCGGCGAGATCCACCTGGGTCCGCTGCCGCTGCGCGGCTACTCACTGCTGCTGATCCTCGCAGTCGCCGCGGCGGTATGGCTGGGCGGCCGTCGCTGGGCCGCCCGCGGGGGAGAGAAGGCCGTCGTGGCGGATGTCGCCCTGTGGGCGGTCCCCTTCGGTGTGGTCGGCGCCCGCCTCTACCACGTGGTCACCTCCAGCGAGCCGTACTTCGGCAAGGACGGCGATCCGCTCAAAGCCCTCTTCATCTGGGACGGGGGCATCGGCATCTGGGGTGCCATCGCCGGCGGTGCCGTCGGTGCCTGGATCGGCTGCCGCCGGGTCGGTGTCCCCCTGCCCATGTTCGCCGACGCCATCGCCCCCGGCATCGCCCTGGGCCAGGCCATCGGCCGCTGGGGCAACTGGTTCAACCAGGAACTCCACGGGCGGGCCACCACCCTCCCCTGGGCGTTGGAGATCGACCCCGCGCACCGGCCCGAGGCCACCTCCGACCTGGCCACCTACCACCCCACCTTCTTGTACGAGTCGCTGTGGTGTCTCGGTGTGGCCGCCCTGGTCATGTGGGCGGATCGCCGCTTCCGCCTCGACCGGGGCCGCTCGTTCGCGCTGTACGCCGCCGCCTACTGCGTCGGCCGCTTCTGGATCGAGTACCTGCGGGTCGACGAGGCCCACCACATCCTCGGCCTGCGCCTGAACGACTGGACCGCCCTGCTGGTTTTCGCGGCCGCCCTCGCCTACCTCATCGCCGCGACACGACACGCCTTCGACAGCCGCAAAGACGCCGACGCCGAATCCGACTCCCACCGCCTCCTTCAGCGCCTGGACGCCACCGGCAGTCCCACGAACTGACCATCTCCCCTTTCACGAACTGGAGTTGCCATGTCCGCTCTCTCCGAGACACTCCCTTCACGGCGGGGCCCGCTGGTGGTGGCGGGAGGTGTTTTCATCGCCTTCCTGCTCGCCTCCTCGGTGAACGCGTTGATCGCCGTGCTGGCACACGCGATGAGCGCGCCCGATGACTTCAACCCGCTGGAGCCCCCGTCGTATGTCTTCATGACCGCCCTGGGTGTGCTGGCGGGAGCCGTCGGATGGGGCATCGTCCGCCGACTCTCCCAGGATCCCGAACGCCTGCTCCGCCGACTCGTCCCCTCGGTCGTCGTCATCTCCCTCGTTCCTGACTTCTTCCTGTTCGACAAGGGAGAGGTGACCGGTGTGGTGGCGCTGCTGGTGATGCACCTCGCGGTCGCGGTGATCGCGGTGCAGACGTATCGCAGGGTCATGCCACTGGGCTCGGTGCGGTGACCGCGGCGACCGTCGGGCTGCGGGAAGCCCATGGGCGCGTGAGCCGTCTGCCTCGCCGCTGCTGGTTGTGATGTGTCAGCGGCTCAACTGTGACGCGTCATCAGGCGCCCTCGGCCCGGGAGTGTGAGGATCGATGACCATGACCACCAGCGAGACGACCATGACCAGCAGCGAGCACGAGCCCAGGGACAGCGGCCTGGCCTGGGACGACGATCGGGATTTCGCCGATGCGGACCGGGGGTTCATCGCCCCGCTGGAGCCTGGCCCGGTGCGGGCCGCGGACGGCCGGGTGGTGTGGGACACGGACGCGTACGGCTTCCTGGACGCGGAGTGTCCACCGACCGCGCATCCCTCGCTGTGGCGGCAGAGCGGGCTCGTGGCGCGGCAGGGGCTGTACGAGATCGTGCCGGGGATCTACCAGGTACGCGGCCTGGACATATCGAACATCACCTTCGTGGAGGGCGAGCGCGGTGTCGTCGTCATCGACCCGCTGATCAGCGCCGAGGTGGCCGCTGCCGCCCTCGCCCTGTACCGCGAACACCGCGGCGAACGGCCCGTGACAGGCGTGATCTACACCCACTCGCACGTCGACCACTTCGGCGGCGTCCGCGGCGTCGTCGATCCGGCCGAGGTCGCGGCCGGGCGGGTGCCGGTCATCGCCCCGGCCGGGTTCCTGGAGCACGCCGCCAGCGAGAACGTCTTCACCGGGACGGCGATGGCCCGCCGGTCGGGTTACATGTTCGGGGCCGCGCTGCCGAAGGGACCGGCCGGGCAGATCGGCTGCGGGCTCGGGCAGACGACGTCGACCGGCAGCGTCGGCCTGATCGCGCCGACGGTCGACATCAGCCGCACCGGGCAGGAGGAGACCGTCGACGGAGTGCGGCTGGTCTTCCAGCTCACGCCGGGCACGGAGGCTCCGGCGGAGATGAACTTCCACTTCCCTGACCTGCGGGTGCTGTGCGTGGCGGAGAACGCCTGCCACAGCCTGCACAACGTGCTCACCCTGCGCGGGGCGCTGGTGCGGGACCCCAGCGCCTGGGCGCGGTATCTGACCGAGACGATCCGCCTGTTCGCCGACGACACCCACGTCGTCTTCGCCTCCCACCACTGGCCCACCTGGGGCCAGGAGCGTGCGATCCGCTTCCTGGAGGAGCAGCGCGACGCCTGCGCCTATCTGCACGACCAGTCGGTTCGGCTGATCAACGCCGGATACACGGGTGCCGAGATCGCCGAGGAGCTCACCTTCCCGGCCCCGCTCGCCAGTGCGTGGCACGCGCGCGGCTACTACGGCACGCTGAGCCACAACGCCAAGGCCGTCTACCAGCGCTATATGGGCTGGTTCGACGGCAACCCCGCCCATCTGTGGCAGCACCCGCCCGTCGAAGCCGCCGTCCGGTACGTGGAGTTCATGGGCGGACCTGACGCGGTGGTCGCCAAGGCGCGCACCTCGTACGAGGCCGGGGACCTGAGGTGGGTCGCGGAGGTGCTCAGCCATGTCCTGTTCGCCGAGCCCGACCACCCCGAGGCCCGCGCGTTGCAGGCCGACACCTTCGAGCGGCTGGGCCATGGCTCCGAGTCCGGGCCCTGGCGCAACTTCTACCTGATGGGCGCCGCCGAGCTGCGCGACGGCATCCTCGGTACGCCGACGCCCACGGCGCCGGATGTCCTGGCCGCCTTGACGGCCGAGCAGGTCTTCCAGTCCATGGCCGTGCGCATCCACGGTCCGCGCGCGGCCGAGGCCGGACGCCTGCTGCTGCGCTGGGAGTTCACCGACACCGGCGAGGTGTGGACGCTGCTGCTGTCCAACGGGGCGCTCACCTCGATGCCCGGGGACGCTCCCCGGGGAGAGAAGCCCGCCACAGTGCTGCGGCTGGCCCGCACCACCCTGAACACGGTTCTCGGCGGGGCGACGACCTTCGCCGAGGAGATCGTGGGCGGTGCCGTGGTGCTCGACGGCGACGCCCACGCCCTGATCACGTTCGGCTCTCTGCTGGAATCAGCGGACCCGGACTTCGCGATCGTCACTCCCTGACGCGGGTGTCGGCGTCCCGCAGCAACAGGGCCGCGAGAGCCAGGGCCACGTCCCGGGGATCGGCGAGGTCCAGGCCGGTCAGGTCCTGGATCCGGGCGAGCCGGTTGTCCACCGAGTTGGGGTGCAGGCTGAGCAGGTGGGCAGTGGCCCGGCGGTCCTGACGCTGTTCCAGGTGGGTGCGCAGGGTCTCGACGAGTTCGGGACGGCCGGCCAAGGGGTCGAGCATGGCGACGATGCGGGCGCTGCCCTCGCTCGGGCGGGAGAGGTGGTACTCCAGCAGCACGTCCTCGAGTCGATGCACTCCGGGCAGCACACCGCAGGCGGCCGCGATCCGGACCACCTCCGCGGTCAGTTGTGCGGCGCGGGGGATGTCGCCGATCGCGGTCGCGGCATCGGCTGCCAGCCGCAGCTCCGATCCCGCCGTCTCACGCAGCAACTCCCGGAGCCGGCTGGGTGGTTCGACGATCCCCGGTACGACGACATGCCCGCCGTCACTGTCGAGCACGGCGAGCACCTCCGTGCCGAAGGCTCGGTCCAGCGCCGCCTGAACGCGTCGCGACAGCCGCCGGACGGTGACCGGAGAACGCCCGCCGGTGACCGCCGAAGTGCCGAAACGCAGGCACAGCACCAGCACGGGTCCGTCCGGCGTGGGTCCGCCGATGACCGGCCGGCCGTCCAGCAGGGCCCGGGCGCGGGAGCGGCGCTGCTCGTGTCGTTCGGCGACGAGGGCGATCTGCTCGTCGAGGTAGCTCTCCGCCACGGCTCCCACGACCCGGTCCACCGCGGTGAACAGCGCCTCGGTCAGCTCGGCCAGGGCCTCCTGCTCGCCGGGACCGGCCGCCTCCCGCAGGGCCCGCCACAGTTCCCGTGCACCCAGGGTGTAGCCGCGCAGCAGCAGGTGGAGCGGCATGCCCTCCTCCGCGCGCTGGGCGGCGCGTTCCTGGAAGTACTCCAGCGAGTCCCACCGAGATCCGTCGGGGGCGCCGCGCAGAAACAGCCGCATGCCGTGCCGCGCCGTCGCGGCGATCTCCACGTCCTTCACGTCACCCGGCAGCTCGGCGTAGCCACGCAGCTGCTCGAACACGCCCCGGGCCATGCGCCGGGCGAGGTCGTTGACCTGCGGCTCGCAGCGGGCTGCGAGCGCGGTTGCGGCGCGGGACAGCCTCGGCGGACGGTCGCCGGACCCCAGTTCCGCGTGTTCCTCATGGTCCATGGATCACCTCACCGCTGATGTGCCCGGTTCGGCTCGCAGACCCGTGCACACCACGTCGACCAGGCGCTGCCGGGCTTCCGGATCGCAGCCCTGACGTTCTCGGGCCACACAGCCGACCAGGAGCGCTTTCACATCGGCGCGTGTGATGTCCCGCCGTACTGCTCCCGCCTGCTGGGCCTTCGCCAGTAGCTCGCTCTCCACAGCGTCCAGGCTGTGCTTGGGATGGAAGGCGACCGCCTCCACGTCGAACCCGGCACCGCTGATCGCCTCGGCCAGACCGCGGTTCACAGCCGCCTGCTCGACCATCAGGGCCAGGAACTGGAAGAACGCGCTGCCTGGATCATTCTTCGCGGAGAGGTCCCGGGCCTTGTCGACGATGCCACTGACCAAGTGGAGCACGATCGCTTCGTACAGGGATTCCTTCGTCGGGAAATGGCGACTGACCGTGCCGGTGCCGACGCCGGCCCGCCGTGCGATATCGGCCACAGGCACCGCCAGGCCCTCGACGGCAAACGCCTCCATCGCAGCCTCCAGGACGCGCTTGCGATTGCGCTGGGCGTCAGAACGCATCGGGGAACCTTCCGACTCGACATCCGGGACGGCCGTCCCGTATCGTTAACCGGGACGCACCTCCCGATTGTAGTCGGGTGGGACTCCCGACCCTGCCTGGACATCCTGAGCCACTCGGCGGCAGGCGCGAATCCGACTCGGCAGCCATCACCGTCACCACTCCGGAGTAATTAGGAAAGGAACCCATGTCGTTTCCGAAATCCAGGAGCCATCCATGACCCCGCCGACCTCAGCCAAACCGCCAGGCCGCCCGATGGACGTCCACCGCGAAGCCGCGCTGTTGGACGCGACGTTGGAGCTGCTCTCCGAGGTCGGCTACGAGCGGCTGACCCTGACCGCCGTGTGCGAGCGGGCCAAGGCCAGCACGAAAACGATGTACCGCCGGTGGGCGAACAAGGACGAACTGATGGCCGCTGCGCTGCGCCGGGCCGCATTGCGGGTTGTCGACCAGTCGGCCCACGTGACCGCCACGGGATCGTTGCGCGGTGATCTGCTGCACAACCTGGCGCCGACCGGCGAACCGCAGGCGCAGTCTTCAGCCAGGTACATCTCCGGCCTGCTGGTCGCCGCGTCCGACGACGGCGGCGTCGGACGCATGGCCAAGGAACTCGTCCGCCTGCACCACGCCCGTCTGGCGGAGACCGTCCTGGGCTGGGCCAGGGAACGCGGCGAGGTCGGCGAAGACGCGGATCCCGTTCTGCTGGCGGATCTCACGCGGGCCGCGACCCTGCATCAGATCCTGGTCGCCGACGGCCAGGTCGATGCCGCGTTCGTGGAGAGCTTGGTGGACCGGGTACTGCTCCCCGTGCTCACGCCCCGGCAGAGCGGAGGCGCCCGGTGAAGATAAGTGTCGACCTGAACCGTTGCGAGGGTTACGGCCAGTGCGTGTTCGCAGCTCCCTCCGCCTTCACCCTGCATGGCCTGGAGGCTCTGACCTACGTACCGAACCCGCCCGACGAGATGCGGGACGCGGTGCACCGCGCCGCACTGGCCTGCCCTGTGCGCGCCATCACCGTCGGCATGGACAACGCGGAGGGACCCCACACGCCCAGCGTGGAAGCGGGTCGCCACGTGGTCATCGTCGGCGCCTCGCTCGCCGGGTTGCAGACCGCCGAGGCCCTGCGCGAGGACGGCTTCTCCGGACGGCTGACCCTCATCGGTGATGAGCCCCATCGCCCCTACGACCGGCCTCCGCTGACCAAGGCGTGCGTGAGCGAGAAGCTGCCGCCCGACCGCCTCGAACTGCCGGTCACCCAGTCCCTGGACGCGCACTTCCGGTTGGGTGTCCCTGCGACGGGGCTGGACACGGACCACCGTCTGGTCCGGCTGGCGGACGGCGGCACGGTCGGCTACGACGCCCTGGTCATCGCCACCGGCACCCGGGCCCGTCCCTTCCCCGGCGGCGCCGCCGACGGCATCGACGGCGTCCTCACCGTCCGCACCCGCGACGACGCCGAGGAACTCCAGCGGCGCCTGGCACGTCCGCCCCGTCGCGTCGCCGTCATCGGCGCCGGCTTCCTCGGTGGCGAACTGGCCTCCGGCTGCCGCGAACTCGGGCTCGACGTCACGCTCATCGAGGCACAGGCCACGCCGTTGCAGGGACCGTTGGGAAGCGTGATGGGTGGCGTGGTGGCGGACCTGGCCCGGAACAGGGGCGTGGACCTGCGGCTGGGGACCACCGTCGAGCGTTTCGTGGCGGACGAGACCGGAGCGCTGCGGCGGATCGTGCTGTCGGACGGCGACACCGTCGACGCGGACCTGGCCGTCGTCGCACTCGGCGCCCTGCGCAACGTCGAATGGCTGGACGGCTCTGCCGTACGGTCGGACAGCGGCGGGGTGCACTGCGACGACCAGTGCCGCGCTCTCGACCACGTCGGGCAGCCCCTGCCCGACGTGTACGTCGCCGGCGATGTCGCCGCCGCACCGCATCCCCTCCTCCCGGACCGCCGGCTGTCGGTGGAGCACTGGGGCAACGCCGTCACACAGGCCCGCACGGTCGCCCACAACATCACGCGCCGCCCCGACCAGGATCCGATCCCCCACACCGAGCTGCCGGCCTTCTGGTCCAGCCAGTTCGGCGTGAACATCAAGGGCGTCGGCCACCCCGGCATCGCCGACCGGATCGCGGTGGTCCAGGGCGCCCTCGGCCAGGGCTCCTTCAGCGTGCTGTACGGACGCGAAGACCGCACCGTCGCCGCGGTCACCTTCGACAACGGGCGTTACCTGCACTACTACGAATCCCTCGTCCGCCAAGGCGCGCCGTTCCCGGCCGAGTTCGTCGCCTGCGACGAGAACACTTCCCGCATCCTTCGGCCGGTCCGCTGACCACACCCCCCCCACACCGAAAGTGAGTGGCCCCCCATGGCGTCCACCCTGTTCAAGCAGGTTCTTCACACCGACAGCCGCCCTCACCCCTGGCCTGTCTACGCCGAGTTGCGCAAGGAACCGGTCTCCCTCCAGGACGACGGAACCTACGTCATCAGCGGATACGACGAGGTCAGTGCACTGCTGCGCGACCCGCGTATCTCCTCCGACGGCGGCAAGGCCACCCCGGACAGCCGGATCGGTGCCAACGCCCCGGCCCCCGGTACCCCTACGCCGTTCCTCCTGCGGGACAACCCCGCGCACGACCAGCTGCGCGGCATCGCCCAGCGCCACTTCGGCCCGCCCGCACGCCCGGGCTTCGTCGAGAGCCTGCGGCCGATGGTGGAAGAGCTCATCCGCGACCACATCGACCACCTGACCGGGCGCACCGAGTTCGACCTGGTTTCGGAGTTCTCCTACCCGATCCCCGTCCGCGTGGCCTGCCACCTCCTGGGCGTTCCGCTCGAGGACGCCGACACGCTCAGCTCTCTCGGCGAGGAGTCGGCCGCCGGCCCGGAGTTCCTGGTCGACCCGCGTGACCCGCAGGCCGCCGCGGTCAGGAACCATGCCGCGCAGGAACTGGCCAAGTACTTCCTTGCCCACATCGAGCGGCTTCGCAAGACGCCGGGCCAGGACATATTGTCCCGGATGATCCACGACGACGGCCCGGGCAGCCCGATGACCGTGCCGGAGCTGCTCAGCACCGCCACGATGCTCTTCGTCGGCGGCCACGAGACCACCGTCAACCTCATCACCAACAGCATGCTCCTGCTGCTACGCCACCCCGAGCAGCTGGCTCGCCTCCAGGCCGACCCCTCCCTCGCCGACGGTGCCATCGAGGAGACCCTGCGCCTGGAGCCCTCCGTGCACCTGCGGCCACGTGTCGCCGTCGACGACATCACCCTCGGCGACCACACCATCCCCAAAGGCTCCTCGGTCATCCTCGCCCTCGCCGCGGCCAACCGGGACCCGCGCCGCTTCCCCGACCCGGACACCTTCGACATCACCCGCCCCGACACCAGCCATCTCAGCTTCGGCGCCGGCATCCACTTCTGCTTCGGGGCCGGACTCGGCCGCATGGAGGGCCAGATCGCGGTGCGCGAGCTGACCGGGCGCCTGGTCAACCCCCGCTTGTCGCAGGACCCGCCGCCCTACCGCCCGATGCCCGACCTGCGCGGCCCGTCGGCCCTGCGGCTCACCGTGGATGACGTCCGCCCCTACGACAGTGAGGAAGTGATCTCAAAGTGAACGGAATCTCGTTCAAGGGAAGGGTCGCCATCGTGACCGGCGCCGGCGGCGGTCTGGGGCGAGCGCACGCGCTCGCCCTCGCCTCGCGCGGCGCCCAGGTGGTCGTCAACGACCTGGGCGGCACCATCGCGGGTACCGGCGGGGGCACCTCCATGGCCGACCAGGTCGTCAAGGAGATCGTCGGCGCGGGGGGCCAAGCCGTCGCGAACTACGACTCGGTCGCCACCCCAGAGGGCGGCAAGGCCATCGTTCAGACCGCTCTCGATGCCTTCGGGACCGTGGACATTCTGATCAACAACGCGGGCAACATCCGCAACGCCCCCTTCACCGAGCTCACCCCCGATTCGATCGAGGCCTTGCTCGCCGTACACGTCAAGGGCGCCTTCTACGTCACCCAGCCCACCTTCGCCGTGATGCGCGACAAGGGCTACGGCCGGATCGTGTTCACCTCCTCCGCCTCCGGAATCTTCGGCAATCCCGAGCAGGCGAACTACGGCGCGGCCAAGGGAGCCGTCCTGGGACTGGCCAACGTGGTGGCTCTCGAAGGCGCCCCCCACGGCATCCAGGTCAACACCATTCTGCCGATGGCCCAGAGCCGGATGGGCGCGGACATGAACCCGGACATGATGGCGGGCCTACCCACCACCCCGGCGCACACCGAGCCCGAAATGATCACCGCGATGGTCGCCTATTTGGCCAGCGAGGAAAATCCCTACACCCACGAAGTCTTCTCCATCGCCCGAGGCCGCTACGCCCGCGCCTTCATGGGAGTCACCGAGGGCTGGCACGTCGCCGCCGACGAGCCCCTCGCCACCGTCGACGACGTGCGGAAGCACATCGGTCGAATCCGTGACCAGGATGGCTACCACGTCCCCGGTTCTCTGATCGAGGAGGCCGGACTCATCCCGTGATCCGGTCGTGCGGCGACCGTCGCCTCGCATCTGCGCCATGACGACAAGCTCCGCGCCGCCGGCATGTCGTCGTCCGGAGGATGCCGTTCCAGATCCCGTTTCCGTCACCCTGACCCACCTCGCGCCCCGGCCGGCGGTTCCCAACGGCTGACCGGGCTTCTCGTCCGGCCGGACGGACCCGGCCCATGGCCCGGTGTCGTCCTCGTGCATGAGGTCCTCGGCACCAATGACGAGATGCTCCGACAGGCGCGGCGGCTCGCAAGCGCCGGATACCTGACCCTGATGCCCGACCTCTATACCGACGGAGGCAAACGGCGCTGCCTGATACCCACCATGCGGGCCGCGCTTACCAGGACATTTCTGCATGGGCGGCTCCTTCGCCCTCATGGCGGCAGGCAGCGGAATCTTCGACGCCGCCTCCGCCAACTATGGGCAACCCCCCAAGGGCATGGACACAGCCCTGGCCGACGCCTGTCCCATCGTCGCCAGCTACGGAGGACGCGACCGACAACTCAAGGGAGCAGCGGCCAGGCTCGACTCCGCCCTGGACCGGCTCGACGTCATACGCGACGTGAAGGAGTACCCCCAGGCAGGCCACGGCTTCCTCAACGACACGCAATTCGGCCCACGCCCGGCACACCCACTGCTCCGCGTCGCAGGCATCGGACCCGACCCAGAAGCCGCCACCGACGCATGGCAACGCATCGAGGCATTCTTCGACACTCACCTGAACCACCCGGCAGCCCAAGTGGACCTCGCCGGTTTCAAGTCCTCACGAGAGGGTTCCCGCAGGGAGGTCCTGCTCGGTCCAGATGCATTTGCCCTCGCCGAGGAAACGCGTGCCCCAGCGTCGTGAGAGCGCGGCCACCAGGCACAGACCCCGGCCGCCCTCATCGGTGTGACCTGCGCGCCGGATGCGCGGGGTGGTAAGGCTGCCGTCGTAGACCTCGCAGATCAACGACTGGCTGCGCAGCAGACGCAGGCGTACGGGGCCCTTGGCGTGGCGAACCACATTGCCGACCAACTCACTCACCAGCAACTCAGTCGTCATTTCGAGCTCCTCCAGCCCCCAGGCGGCCAGCTGCGCGCGAACGTACTGGCGGGCCTGGCCTGCCGCCCGGGGGTCCACCGACAGGCTGTACGAGGCGATGTCGCCGACGGGCGTGCTCCGGGTCTGGGCGATGAGCAGGGCCGCGTCGTCGTTCGTCCGCTCGCGGTGGGGCAGAAGGGCCGAGACGATGTCGTCGCAAAGGGCGTCGAGCCGGCGTGAGGCCTCGTCCCTGGAGTCGGCCGAGAAGTACGACCTGCCAGCCATGGCCTTCTCGAGGAAGTACCGCAGTTCTGCCAGCCCTTGATCGACGGCCCGGTCGGCGGACTCCACGAGACCGTCTGTGCAGAACACCAGGAGACTCTCCTCCGGCAGGTGCAGTTCATGGACCTCGAAGGGGGGGTCCGCGGCGCCCAGAGGTGGGTTGACAGACAGGTCGGGGGAGTGGACCGTACCGTCCGCATGGACGATGACGGGCGGGAGATGCCCGGCCAGGGCCAGCGAACAGACCCGGGTGACCGGGTCGTAGACGGCGTAGGAGCACGTGGCGTAGTAGTCCTCACCCAGGTCGCCGACGATCTCGCTGAGATGGCCGAGCAGTTCGTCGGGTTCCAGTTCCAGATCGGCGAGAGTACGGACAGCGGTACGCAACCGTCCCATGGTCGCGGCCTCGGAGATGCCGTGCCCCATGACGTCGCCGATCACCATGGCGACCCTGTCGGAGGAGAGCGGGATCACGTCGTACCAGTCCCCGCCCACGCTGCTGCCCCGGCCTGAGGGCAGGTAGCGGGCGGCGGCGGCGACGGCGGGCAGGTCGGGCAGCGTCCTGGGGAGCAGGTCACGCTGGAGTCGTTGCGCGCGCGTGTGCTCGGCGTCGTAGAGACGGGCTCGCTCCAGGGCCTGTGCGACCAGACCGCTGACAGCGGTCAGCAGGGTGCGTTCCCCCTCGCTGAAGGAGCGCGGTCGGGCGAAGGAGACGACGCAGCAGCCGATGGCGTGACCGGACGCGATGAGTGGGAGGAACGCCCATGCGTGTTTGGTGGACCCGGTTGTCAGGCCCTCCAAGTTCGGGTAGCGCTGGATGAACTCCGCCGTGGACTCGATGAAACTGGGCGTACGGGTGCGCAGGGCGTCGGTGACCGCGGTGTTGGCGGCCAGCGGCACTCCGTCGATCGAGCGAAGGAAGTCCGCCGTGTACCCGACGGAGTCGACCACGTGCACGCGCCCGCCCTCCAGGGTTTCGACGACAAGCCCGTCGGCACCGAACGGCGGCAGGACATGCTCCGCGACGGCCCGGACCACGTCCTTGGACGACACTGCTTCGGTGAGCGCGACGGTCAGGTGACCCATGCGCGCCGTTCGCCCGGCCGCGGACCGCTCTTCGGCCGTGCGCCCGGCTTCGCGCAGCCGCAGCTCGGTGACGTCGGCGAAGGAGATCGTCAGTCCTCCGCTCCCCAAAGGGACCAGCCGTGTTTGGTAGAAACGCTGATCAGCGGGCCAGCGAAGATCGAAGTTGACCGGTGTTCTCTCGGCGGACGCTCTTCGGCACTGTGCTTCCAGGCCAGGCACGTGGCTGGCGGAAACGTCCCACAGAACGCTCCCGATGGCTGTCCGGTCAATGCCGAGGACACGCTCAGCCACCTTGTTGAGAAAGGTGATACGCCAGTCGCCGTCGACCGCCACGAAGGCGTCGCTCATGGCGTCGAGGGTTCGGGCGACCCCATCCCGCGGATCTCGCGCCGCGGTCGGAGCGAGAGCGGGGACTGCGTCCAGGTGCCCCGCGGCCCACTCCGCCACCGAGTGCAGGAGGGATCGCCGTGCCGGTTCCGGCTCGCCGGGCTCCCCTGTGCAAACGGACAGTGCGCCGACGGGCCCGTTCCGGCCGGGCAGCGGCACGGACGCGATGCCGTCGGCCCCGATTCCCAAGCTGTCCGCGTCGAGCCAGACATAGCCGGCGCGGCGCACGGCACACGCGGGTGGGACGTCCTCGGCCACCGGGATGGCGGCCCAGCGTTCGGCGGTTCTGGGGGCAAGGCCACTGACCGCGACCAGACGCAATGGTCCGCCTTCGGAATCGCACCGGTGCATGAGACCGCCCAGGGCTCCCAGGCCGGCGGTCGCCTGGTGCAGGGCGAGCTCGAGGGCCTCGGTGTTGGACAGCCCCTCGGCGGCGGACGCCAGCAACGCCAGTCGTACGGGGTCAAGCCCCTCGGCACGGCTGCCGCGCCCGGCAGAATGAGCCGACACGTCGCCTCCCGTGGCCTTGTCTCCCGAGCTTGCTGTCATCACCGTAGTTCGCAATGGGCTCGCAAACCTCCTCGAATCCTAATAAAACCGGCGATGGATCGATGTGACGGCGGCCTACGCGGTCGTCAGGGGGCTTGAGTGCGTGCGCGACGGGCAACCCGAAGAACGAACCTCGGTCTCACAGCCGCGGAGCGGTGGGCGCGCTGGGCGGCGAGCTCCTCGTGCGGCGTGAGGAACGCCTCGGCCTCGTCGAGGCGGCCGGTCATCATCAGGGCGTTGGCGTAGATGTCCTGCCACGGCCAGAAGCCCGGCTCGTTGATCGCCTCCACAGTGGGCAGCCGGCGGATCGGGGCGAATGCCTCGAGGCCGCGCTCTGCCCGACGCGGCGCCGGCAGGGTGTCGAGCCAGTAGCCGTGCTGAATGAAGTAAGGCCCTCGTCCTCGGTGCGCACGCCGCTGGCGTTGCGCCCCGGACATTTCCCCAGGGTTGACCCAGGGGGCTATTGATATCGTGGTCGTTTCGGTGGGACTCAGGCATCTGCGGTATTTGTCGGCCGTCGCCGAGACGCGCCATTTAGGAAAGGCCGAGAAGGCCCTTCCCCAGGGCGTCCGGCAATCCGATTTCATCCCCGAGAGAGGGCTTACCGCGATGAGTGTTTCCGTTCGGCTGGTCAAGCGGGGACTGACCCGCTGGGTTTCGACGGACGAGCCGATGAGAGCGGCGGACGTCGACAAACGCTGTACTGCGGAGGTGATCGAGAAGACGATCGCCCATCTCGGCTCCGTCAGGGTCACCTCGGCCACGATCAACACCAGCGGGCGGTTCGAGAATCCGCAGAAGCCCCCGGCCGGCATGCCGGCGGCGCCTTTCGTCGGCTATCTGCGCCGGCGAGGCGGATGTCGGCATCCGTGATCCGCGCCCGAACGCCTACGCGCTGGACGAGAAGACGCGGGAACTGGACTGGGAACTGCTGCGTGACTGGTCCTACCGGGCCACCCACGATATGACCCTGATCGGCAAGGCGGTTCTGTGTACGGGCCGTCAGGCGAGGGTGACCTCGACCGGCAGTTTCTTGATGCCGTTGACGAAGTTGGAGCGGACCCGGGGGACGTCGCCGGCGAGGCGGATGCCGGCCAGGCGCGGGATCAGTTCCTCGAACATGATGCGGATCTCGGTGCGGGCGAGCAGGTTGCCCAGGCACAGGTGGGGGCCGCCCTTGCCGAAGGTGAGGTGGTCGTTGTGCTGGCGGGTGACGTCGAAGTCGTACGGGTTGCCGAAGACCTCTTCGTCGCGGTTGCCGGAGGCGTACCACATGACGACCTTGTCGCCCTCCTTCACCTGCTTGCCGCCGAGTTCGACGTCGCGTGTCGCGGTGCGGCGGAAGTGGTAGACGGGCGTGGCCCAGCGCAGGAACTCCTCGACGGCGACCGGGATGAGGGAGGGGTCTTCCTGGAGCCTGGCCAGCTGTTCGGGGTGCTGGATGAGAGCCAGCATGGAGTGCGAGATGGTGTGGCGGGTGGTCTCGTTGCCGGCCACGACCAGCAGCAGGAAGTAGTTGTCGAAGTCCTGCGCGGAGAGCGGCACGCCGTCGCGCGGGGTCTGGTTGATGAGCCTGGAGATGAGGTCGGTGCCGGTGCGGCCACGCCGCCGGCGGACCAACTCCCGTCCGTACTCGAAGACCTCCAGCGAGGCCGGGCTGCGGAAGGGCAGATCCTTGTACTGCTCGCTCTCCTCGCTGTGGAGGAGGACATCGGCGTAGTCGGGGTCCGTGTTGCCGATAATGCGGTTGCCCCAGTCGATGAGCTGCTGGTTGTCCTCCGGGGGGACGTCGAGGAGGCGGGCGAGGACGTTGATGGGGAAGTCGGCGGAGACGTCGGCGACGAAGTCGAACGTGCCCTTGGCCAGGGCCGCGTCCAGCGTCCTGGCGGTCAGGCCGCGCAGGAAGTCGGCGTACTCGTTGATGACGCCCTGGCCGAACTGGCGCTGAAGCAGGCTGCGCATCGCGCGATGGCGTACGCCGTCCAGTTCCAGGATGGAGGCGCGCTTCTTGATCTGGTCGTCGTCGAGTTCTTCGAGGTTGACGAACTTGGTGGAGGTGAACGTCTGCGCGTCGCGTCCCACGCGGGCGATGTCCTCGTGCCGGGTGACGGCCCAGAACCCGTGGTTGGGCTCGGGCTCCGGCTGCCAGTGGACCGGGTCTTGATGGCGCAGCGTGTGGAACATGCGCCAGGGGGTGACGCCGTCGAGGAACTTGTCGTTGTCGGCGAGGTCGATTTCGTGCAGCGGCATCGGGTCGTCGGGGGCGTGGTGGGTGTCGGCGGTGTTCAGGGCGCTCGTCATGGTGTGCTCCTGGCGGGGTGCTCAGAGGTGGTAGGAGTACTCGGCGAACTCCCAGTCGGTGACATGTCGTTGGAAGCGTTCGGCCTCGTCGCGCTTGTAGGCGAGGAAGGACGCGGTGAAGTCCTTGCCCAGCAGGTCGGTGAGCGCTTCGTCGGCTTCGAGGGCGTCGAGCGCGGCGGTCAGGTTCATCGGGAGGACCTGGGACTTCGCCGGGTCGTAGCCGTAGCCCTCCAGCGGTGCGGGCGGCTCCTTGCCCTCCTGGACGCCGAGCAGGGCGGCGGCGGTGAGCGCGGCGATCGCCAGATACGGGTTGGCGCTGGCGTCGCCGAGCCGTAGCTCCAGGCGGGTGCCAAAGCCGCGCTCGGGCGGGATGCGGACCATGGCGCTTCGGTTGTCCAGGCCCCAGTTGATCAGCCAGGGCGCGAGGGTGCCGGGCCCGAAGCGCTTGTACGAGTTGACGGTCGGGTTGAGCAGCGCGGCGAGCGCCGGGGCGTGCGCGAGGATGCCGGCCATGGCGTACCGGGCGTTGTCGGAGAGACCGAAGGCGCCGGCCGGGTCGTCGAAGACGTTGCGGCCGTCGGCATCGACGCAGGAGAAGTGCAGGTGGAAGCCGGAGCCGCCCGAGTCGTTGAAGGGCTTGGCCATGAAGGTGGCCAACTTGCCTTCCTTACGCGCCAGTTCCTTGACAGCGGCCTTGAAGCGGAAGGCCCGGTCAGCGGCGTCCAGGGCATCGGAGTGGGTCAGGTTGATCTCGTACTGGCCGCCGTCGAACTCGTGGTTGCCGGTGATGACGCCGATGCCGAGGTCGCGCAGCTGCCGCAGGGTACGCAGCAGGTGGTTGTCGGGGTCGGCGCGCAGGCCGGCGGTGTAGACGGCTCCGGTGACGGCGGGGCTGCGCCGCCACCCGTTCGGTGCGGTGGCGTCCTCTTCGAGGAGGAAGTACTCCAGTTCCGGGCCGATGACCGGGCGCAGGCCCGCGTCCGTACATCGGGCCAGTACCGAGTGCAGCAGATCGCGCGGCGACTCCGCGGAGGGGCCGCCGGTCGCGGGGTTGATGGTGTCACCTAGACACCACGCCACGCCTGGCTCCCAGGGCACCCGTGCGAGGGTGCTCAGATCCGGTCGCACGGAGATGTCGGGCAGGCCGGCATCGATGCCGCCCTGGATCGCGACGACGCCGCCGCGCGGGGTGGTGTGGTAGACGGCGCGGCAGAAGGCCAGGCCGTGCTCGCAGGCCGACGGCAGGTGGTCGAGCAGCACGTCGCGGGCACGGTCGGTGCCGATGAGGTCGGGGTAGGTCACCCGGACCACGTCGATGCCCTCGGCGGCGAGCCGCTCCTGGTGCCGGCGGACGGATGGGGTGTCGTGAGCGCTCACCGATGTCTCCTCGGCGGATTCGGGGCACCTCTCGGGCCTCGGGCCCGGGGGAGGGTGGCGGAGCGAAGACTGGAGCCGGGGCGCCGGGCGATGCCGCGGTCGTGAAGCCCCGGTCAATCATTTGAAGCCAAACGGTATGGAGATGGCCGCCTTCCCGCAAGGGGGTGCGGCAATGAATTTATCCATCCGGATAGGTATTGACCAGAGCGTGGCGGCTTCCTATGTTGTTTGAAGCCAAACGAGTCAGGGGTTCGGTTCTCCCGTACCCCTTTGGCCAGGGGCCCGGCCACAGGCCGGGCCCTCCCATCCCGCTGCTTCCCCCTCTCTCCCGCCCGCCTCTCCCGCCCGCCCCGGCGCACTCACCTTCCAGGAGGACCGGCCATGAAGGTCGTCGTCGACATGAACAAGTGCCAGGACCACGGACAGTGCGTCTTCGCGGCCCCCGACGTCTTCCAGCTGGACGACAACGGACGGCTGGCCTACGTCAGCGACGCGGACGACACCCTGCGCGACGAGGTCGAGGAAGCCGCCGACGTCTGTCCGCTCCAGGCCATCCGGATCGAGGACTGAGCGGCATGACGACGCAGCGCGTCATCGTCGCCGGGGCCTCCATGGGCGGCCTGCGCGCGGCCGAACAACTCCGCGGCGCCGGGTGGACCGGCGCGATCACCGTGATCGGTGACGAGCCGCACATGCCGTACAACCGGCCGCCTCTGTCCAAGGAAGTACTGGCCGGGAAGGCGCCCTTCGAGTCCCTGGCCTTCACTCCCAAGGCGAGCGCGGCCGACGTGGAGTGGCGGCTCGGGACGAGCGTCACGAGCGCCCGCCTCGCCGAGCGGGTCGTCGTGCTCGACAGCGGCGAAGAGCTGCCCTTCGACGGACTGGTCGTGGCCACGGGCATGCGTCCCCGGCGCCTGCGCTGCCAGGGCCCCGCAGTCGGCCGTCACACCGTACGGACTCTCGGTGACGCACAGGCCCTGCGCGCCGAGCTGACCCGGCCGGGCGCCCGGGTCGTCGTCATCGGTGCCGGGTTCATCGGCTGCGAGGTGGCCGCCACGGCGGTCGGTCTCGGCGTCACGGACGTCACCGTGGTCGACCCGCTGCCGCTGCCCATGGTCGGACCGCTCGGCGAGCTGCCGGCCCGCGCCCTGCTGGGGCGGCACGAGGAGCGCGGCGTGCGCTTCGCTCTCGATGCGGGCGTCTCCGGGTTCGAGGGCGAGGAGCACGTCACCGGGGTCGTACTGAGCGACGGGACAGTGCTCCCGGCCGATGTGGTCGTGGAGTCGGTCGGCTCCGTCGCCAACACCGAGTGGCTCGACGGCAACGGTCTCGACCTCACCGACGGTGTGCTCACGGACGAGCAGCTGCGGGTCGGCGGACTGCCGTACGTCGTCGCGGTCGGCGACGTCGCCCGCTTCCCCAACGCCCGCTACGACGGCGTACCGCGCCGGGTCGAGCACTGGTCGATGCCCGGCGACACGGCGAAGCATGCGGCCAAGGCGCTGATGGCTCATCTCACGGGTGTGCAAGCCGAGTTGGCGCCGTTCGCGCCGCTGCCGACCTTCTGGAGCGACCAGCACGACTTTCGGTTGCAGTCCTTCGGTTCCCCTGTGCTCGGCCTCGCCGACATCCGCGTCCTGGACGGCGATCCGGGCGGCGACATGCTCGTCGGCTACCACACCGAGGGCGGGCAGCTCGTCGGCGTCGTCGCCCTCGGCGGCCCAGCCGTCGCCACCGGCGCCGCCCGCTACCGCGCCCAGTTGCTCAAGCAGCCCGCCCTCACCGCGTAAGGAACCAACGTCATGGCCAGCGTCCGTGGTTACTTCCACCCCAAGACGGCGACCGGATCGTCGTCCCTCATCCCCTCGCCGCCCTGGCACTACTCCGGCGACCTGCTCACGATCGAGTACCGCACCGATCCCGCACGCGTACGGGAGTTGCTGCCCGCACCGCTGGAACTCGCCGAGGAGGACCCGGGCGCCGTCGCGCTGATCTGGGCCGACTGGCAGTCCTGCTCCGGTACGAAGGAGGAGCTGCTGGACCCGGTGCGCGCCCAGTACAAGGAGGCCTTCGCGGTCGTCCGCTGCTCGTACCAGGGGCAGACGTACTCGCGCTGCGTCTATATCTGGGTCGACAAGGACTTCGCGATCGCCCGCGGGCTGCACCAGGGCTACCCGAAGAAGCTCGGTTCGATCCACCAGACGCGCCCGCACCCCTACGGTCCGGCCCCGCGCATCGAGGCCGGCGCCCGCTTCGGCGCGACCCTCGCCGCTGCCGACCGACGCCTGGCCCAGACGGTGGTGACCCTGCGCGAGCCGTCCGCGAACAACGGCTTCGTCAACGGCCACCCGATGGCCCACCACCGCTGGCTGCCCTCCATCGAGAACGGCAAGGGCCTCGCGCTCGACGAGTTGATCGAGACCGGCGCCGCCTCCGTCGAGGCCGGACAACCGTGGGTCGGCGACGCGGAACTGGAGCTGTTCGAGGCGCCGACCGAGGAGCTGGCCCGGCTGGAGATCCGGGAGCCGATCGCCGCGTACTACCGGCAGGTGGGCGTCGTCTGGGACGGCGGCCGACTGCTGGAGTCCGGCACCTCCGAGGCCGAGTAACCCCCTTACGCAGCAGAAGACCTGGAGACCGGACATGACCGAGCACATCACCACGGTGGCCGGCGTCGCCGTCGACACCCGGCACTGGATCGGCGGCGAACGCGTGGCGTCCGTCGAGACGTTCACCGACGTGTCGCCGATCGACGGAAGCACCCTCGGGGAGATCTCCCGGGGCACGGCGACGGAAGCCGAGGCCGCCGTCGCCGCCGCTCGCGCCGCCTTTCCCGCCTGGGCCGCCACACCGCGCGCCGAGCGCGCCCGCATCCTGCACGCCATCGCCGACGGAGTCGACAAGCGCATCGAGGACCTCGCCAACGTCGAGACGCTCGACAACGGCGCCCTCCTGCGTTCCCACCGCTGCGGTGTGATGCCGCGCGTGGCGCACAACTTCCGCTTCTTCGCCGACTGGCTGCTGAAGCTGGAGCATCAGGACTTCGCCACTCGCGGCCACACCAACCACGTGAGCTGGGACCCGGCGGGCCCGTGCGTGCTGATCACGCCATGGAACGCCCCGCTGATGCTGGCCACGTGGAAGGTCGCCCCGGCGCTGGCCGCCGGGAACACAGTGATCCTCAAGCCCGCCGAATGGTCCCCGCTCACCGCTTCACTGCTCGCCGACATCGCGGCCGAGGCCGGGCTGCCGGCCGGTGTCCTCAACGTCGTGCAGGGATACGGCGCCGAGGTCGGCAACCCCCTTGTCTCGCACCCGGACGTCCGCCGAATCAGCTTCACCGGTTCCGTGCCAACCGCCCGGCACATCGCCCGGGCGGCCGCCGCCAACCTCACCCCCCTCAGCCTCGAACTCGGCGGCAAGTCACCGCTGTTGGTCTTCGCCGACGCGGACCTCGACCTCGCCGTGGACCTGGCGGTGGAGCAGTACGACAACGCCGGACAGGTCTGTCTGGCCGCGACCCGCATCCTTGTCGAGGAGACGGTCTCGGACGAGTTCACCCGCCGGTTCGTGGAGAAGGCGAGCCGGCTCAGGCAGGGCGATCCGCGCGACGAGGCCACCGACCTCGGACCCAACATCCACCCGCGCCAGCTGGAGAAGATCGACGGCTTCGTGCGGCGTGCGCTCGGCGACGGGGCTCGCGCGGTCATCGGCGGCAAGCGCATGGACGGTCTGTACTACGAGCCGACCCTCCTCACCGACGTCGCCCAGGACTCGGAGATCGTGCAGGAGGAGATCTTCGGTCCGGTCCTGACGCTCCAGATCTTCGGCGACGAGGAAGAGGCCGTGCGCCTCGCCAACGACACCCGCTTCGGTCTGGCCGCCACCCTCGTCACCGGCGACCACGAGCGGGCCGAGCGGGTCACCGCGCGGCTCGTCGCGGGCACGGCCTGGGTCAACTGCTTCTTCGTACGCGACCTCCGGGCGCCCTTCGGCGGCTCCCGCCACTCGGGCGTCGGCCGCGAGGGCGGCACGTGGAGCTTCGACTTCTACTGCGACGTCAAGAACACCGTCACCGCGCCGAACGGATGGCACAACCATGGGTGAAATC
Organism: Streptomyces sp. NPDC050619; assembly: GCF_040654815.1. Classification (NCBI taxonomy): domain Bacteria; kingdom Bacillati; phylum Actinomycetota; class Actinomycetes; order Kitasatosporales; family Streptomycetaceae; genus Streptomyces; species Streptomyces sp. NPDC050619. Next base: position 65,044 of record NZ_JBFAIR010000033.1, read on the forward strand.
GTCGGGGCGGGCCTGCTCGCCCACGTCCCCACCATCGTGCTGCCGGAGGCCGACCGGCTGGAGCTGAACCAGGGCAAGGAGATCACCCTCGTCACCGGCTTGCGGCAGCTCCGCGAGGACGTCTTCGACAGGGACGACTACGACACCGTCGTGGTCCTCGACTCGCACTGGGCCACCACCGTCGAGTTCGTCGTCGCCGCCCAGCAGCGCAGGGCCGGACTGTTCACCTCCGAGGAACTGCCGCGCGGCATGTGCCGGATGCCGTTCGACTTCCCGGGTGATCCCGAACTGGCCCACAACATCGCCCGGTTCGCCGACAGGCACGGCACCTGGATCACCGCGATCGACGACGAGTACCTGCCGATCTACTACGCCACCATCAACCTGTGGAAGTTCCTCGGCGAGGGACTGCCCGACAAGCGATGGATGACCATCGGCGTCTGCCAGACCGGTGACATGGAGGACCACCTGCGGCTCGGCCGCGCCCTCGCGGACGGTATCGCCGCCACCCCCGGCCGCCGCGTGCTGCTGATCGCCTCCGGCGCGCTGTCGCACACCTTCTGGCCGCTGCGCGAGCTTCGCGACCACGAGTCGAGCGACCCCGGCCACATCTTCACGCCCGAGGCCCGCGAGGCCGACTACGAGCGCATCGCCTGGTTCAAGGAGGGCCGCCACGACAAGGTCCTCGACACCATGGACGAGTTCTGGAAGCACAAGCCCGAGGCCCGCTTCTACCACTACCTGATGATGGCCGGCGCCCTCGGCGAGCAGGCATGCGTCGCCGAGGCCCGTCAGTACGGCGCGTACGAGAACTCCATCGGCACGGGCCAGGTCCACCTCTGGTTCGACCGCCCGGCCGAGGGCTGGACCGGCACTGGCGCGCCCGCATCCGCCTCCCCGCCCAGCCGCTCCTAGAAAGGCCCGCTATGCCCGAATACCGCCGTGTCCTCCTCGACGGAGCCGCCGTCGAGACCGTCCGGGACGGTGACGAACTCGTCGCCGGGGACGGCCGCCGGGTCAAGATCGAGGACGCCCAGCACCTGCCGCCGGTCGTGCCGTCCAAGATCGTCGCCGTTCATCTCAACCACCGCAGCCGGGTCGACGAGTTCCAGATCCAGCTGACTGCGACGCCGACGTACTTCCACAAGCCGACCTCGGCCCTCAACTCGCACAAGGGCGCCATCGTCCGCCCCGAGGGCTGCGAGTGGCTCAACTACGAGGGTGAGGTGGCGATCGTCATCGGGCGGACCGCGCGCAACATCTCACCTGCCGAGGCGGGGGAGTACATCGCGGGCTACACCGTCGCCAACGACTACGGCCTGCACGACTTCCGCGACACCGACGCCGGTTCGATGCTGCGGGTGAAGGGTTCCGACACCCTGTGTCCGCTCGGCCCGGGACTGGTCACCGACTGGGACTTCCACGGCAAGTACCTGCGCACGTACGTCAACGGCGAGCTCGTACAGGACGGTTCGACGGACGAGATGGAGTGGGACATGCACTACCTGGTCGCCGACATCGCCCGCACCATCACCCTCCACCCCGGCGACGTGCTGCTCTCCGGCACCCCGGCCAACTCCCGCCCCGTCCAGCCCGGTGACGTCGTCGAGGTCGAGGTCGAGGGCCTGGGGCGGCTCACCAACCACATCGTCACCGGCCCCACCTCGATCCGTACGGACGTCGGAGCCCAGCCCACCGCATCGGAAGAGGTCCTGTCCACCGCGCTCGGCGGCGACTGGGAGTTCCGCGGTATCCGGCCCCCCAAGCGCTGATGCCCACCGGGGACGGAACCGCACCGGGCCTTCCGCGACGCGCCCGGTGCCGTGCCTCGCCCGCCGGTCCCGGCGGCCGGGCAGGGACGAGGCCGCCGTACGCGTACGGGCCGGTAGGGTCGCACCCATGACCGAAGCCGCCAAGACCCCTGAGGGCCGCGGGCCGCGCAAGCGGCTGAACTACGGGGAGGGCCGGGAGGCCCTGCTCAACGCGGCCGTGCGAGTGGTGGCCCGGGGCGGTCTGCGCAAGCTCACCTATCGCGCGGTGGCGGAGGAGGCAGGGGTCACCCACGGTCTGGTCGTCCACCACTTCGGCTCCCGCGACGCGCTGATCGAAGAGGCGCTCGCCCATACCGTGCGCACCAGCCTGAGCGTCAGCGCGGTCGAGCCGGGGACCGGCGAGGTGTCGGACTTCTCGGCCGGAGTGTCCGAGATGGTCACGGCCGATCCGGACACCCAGGTCTTCCAGTACGAGCTGCTGCTCGAATCACGGCGCAGGCCGGAGCTGCTGCCGCTGATCCGCGGGCTGTACGACGAGTACTTCGACGCCACCGAACGCGAGCTGTCCCGGATACTCCCCGAGGGCGCGAACCGTGCGATGACGCGGCTGGTCTTCGCCGCCCTGGACGGTCTCGTCCTGCACCAGCTCGTCCTGGGCGGCGGACCCGAGGTCACCGACGCGGCCATCGAGGAGCTCCGCTCCCTGCTGCGGTTGCTCGACGCCGACGGCGAGAGTGCGGGCGACAGCGGCGACTGACTCGCCGACCTGCCTGTTCTGAGGCCCCGGACGCCTGGCGACCGGGGCCTCGTTCGGCTCGCATGTCACCTCGGTCACGGCCTCGCAACAAGCGATGCGGTGGCCTGAAAATCACCACCCAACCCCTTGTCATCTGGATAGTTCCAGCCCACTATGAGGCAACTCGTTTGGCTCGAAACGAAACCTCTCCCCCTTCCAGGCAGGTGATCCGCGTGGACAGTCAGACGGTCGAACCAACACAGACCGTGCAGAGCCCTCCCACTTCAGGCCGGCTCAAACCCAACTCCCTCGGTGTTCTGGGAATCCTTTTCTTCGTCCTCTCCGCGCAGGCGCCGCTGACCGGCATAGCCGGTGCCGCGCCCATCGCCGTCGCCATCGGCAACGGCGCGGGTGCGCCCGCCGCGTATGCCGCGGTCGGCGCCGTCATCCTGCTGTTCTCCGTCGGCTTCGTCGCCATGGGGCGACATGTCGTCGACGCCGGCGCCTTCTACACCTACATCGGCAAGGGGCTCGGCCGCCCCATCGGCTCCGGGAGCGCAGGAGTGGCGCTGTTCGCCTACTGTGCGGTCCAGGCCGCGATGTACGGCCTGTACGGCTTCATCGTCAGCGGCCTGGTCGCGCAGTACACGGGGCTGAACGCGCCGTGGTGGGTCTGGGTCCTGGTCACCATGGTGATCGTCCAGATCCTCGGTGCCGCCGGGATCGAGATGGGCGCCAAGATCCTCGCCGTCTTCGTGCTGGCCGAGTTCAGCATCCTGTTCGTCTTCGCCCTGGTGACCTTCTTCAAGGGCGGCGGTCCCGAGGGGCTGGGCTTCGCCCACAGCTTCTCGCCCCATGCGGCCCTGGAAGGGGCACCGGGCATAGCGTTGATGTTCGCCGTGGCGTCGATGTTCGGCTTCGAGGCGACCGCGATCTACGGCGAGGAGGCGCGGGAGCCCCGTAGGACCGTCCCCCGGGCCACGTACCTGTCCGTCGTGGTCGTCACCGTCTTCTTCGCCTTCACCTCGTGGATGCTGGTCTCCGCCCATGGTGCCTCGAACGCCCCCGCGGCCGCCGGGAAAGCGCTGGAGAGCGGCGACGCCACGTCCTGGGTCTTCGCACCGATCACCGCGCAGTTCGGCGGCTGGGTGGGCGACGCGCTGCCCATCCTGCTGGCCACCTCCCTCTTCGCCGGCATCCTCGCCTTCCACAACTCCGCGAACCGCTACCTGTTCTCGCTCGGCCGTGACGGCCTGCTGCCGCACGGGTTGACCGCGGTCAACCGACGCCACTCGCCCTGGGCGGCGGGCAGTGTGCAGACCGTGATCTCGCTCGCGCTGGTCATCCCCTTCGCGCTGCTCGGCAAGGACCCGGTGCTGAGTCTCTTCTCCTGGTTCAGCGGGGTCGCCGTGCTGGGAGTCATGCTTCTGTACTTCCTGACCTCCGTCTCGGTGGTCGTGTTCTTCCGCCGGGAACGGCTGGACACTCGCCCCTGGAACACGCTGATCGCCCCCGTCCTGGGTGCGCTCGGCATCGTCGGTGCCATCTGGCTGATCCTGGCCAACTTCACCACCCTCATCGGCGGGGAGCCGGGCACCGCGATGTGGCTGGAGCTCACCGTCCCGGCGGTCCTGGTCCTGGGCGTCATCGCCGCCCGGCTGACCCGTGGCAGGGTGACGGCCGAGGGCTGAACCCGCCCCCGCGGTGTGGCGGGCCCTCCGGGCCGGCGGAGGGCTTGCCCTGAGTCCGGGGTGCGTGAAGAGCCGTCAGCCGGCCGCTTACAACGGCGCGAGTTCGCCTGCGATCGCCCATGCCCCATTGACCGTACGACCCCGAACGACATGGCTATGAGCTGGAGGCCACGCATGCTGGACATCACCCACGACGAATGGCTGCGCCGGGCCAAGGCCCTGGACCTTTCCGGCGCGCACCACATCGACGGCGCCGACGAACCCGGCGGCGGGCAGTCCTACGCGGCCGTCTCGCCCCGCGACGGGCAGGTGCTGGCGCAGGTGGCCGACGCCCAGCCCGCCGAGGTGGACGCCGCCGTGGCCGCCGCGCGCCGGGCCTTCGACTCGGGGCCCTGGCCACGCCTCGCACCTGCCGAACGAGGCCGGGTGCTGCTGCGGATCGCCGATCTGCTGGAGGAGCAGCGTCACCGGCTGGCGCTGACGGTCAGCCTGGAGATGGGCAAGCCGATCACGGACGCGTACGACATCGAACTGCGCGCCGCGATCAACACCTTCCGCTGGTACGGGCAGCTGGCCGACAAGCTCACCGACGAGTCGCCGCACACCGCGCCCGACGCGCTCGCCCTTGTCACCCGCGAACCGGCGGGTGTCGTCGGCGCGGTCGTCCCCTGGAACTTCCCCCTCACACTGGCGAGTTGGAAGGTCGCTCCGGCGCTCGCGGCCGGCTGCACCGTCGTGCTCAAGCCGTCGGAGAACTCGCCGCTGTCCGCCTTGCTGCTCGGTCGACTGGCGACCGAGGCCGGGCTGCCGCCGGGCGTACTCAACGTCGTCACCGGCGACGGGCCCACCGCCGGGCGGGCGATCGGCCTCCACCCGGACGTCGACGTGCTGGCCTTCACCGGATCCACCGCCGTCGGGCGGCACTTCCTGCGGTACGCGGCCGACTCCAACCTCAAGCGCGTCTGGCTGGAGCTGGGCGGCAAGTCACCCAACATCATCCTCCCGGACGCACCCGACCTGGAGAAGGCCGCCGCCACCGCCGCCTGGGGCATCTTCTTCAACCAGGGCGAGATGTGCACGGCCCCTTCGCGGCTGCTCGTGCACTCCTCCATCGCCGAGCGCGTCACCGACACCATCGTGGCGCGGGCCCGGGAACTACGGATCGGTGACCCGCTCGACCCGGCGACCGAGATGGGGGCGCTGGTCGGTGAGCGCCACCTGGAGCGCGTACTGGGCCACATCGGCACCGGCCTCGACGAGGGCGCTCGGCTGCGTGCCGGGGGCGGCCGCACACTCGCCGGCACCGGCGGCAGTTACCTGCAGCCCACGGTCTTCGACCACGTGGACCCGGGCATGCGGCTGGCCCGCGAGGAGATCTTCGGCCCCGTCCTGTCCGTGCTCACCTTCGACGACCTCGACGAGGCCGTCGCGCTCGCCAACGCCACCGAGTACGGCCTGGCCGCCGGGCTGTGGACCTCCGACCTGTCCACCGCCCACCAGGTCTCGCGCGCGCTGAAGGCCGGCACGGTCTGGGTCAACTGCTACGAGGAGGGCGACCTCACCGTGCCCTTCGGCGGCGTGAAGCAGTCCGGCAACGGACGCGACAAGTCCACCCACGCCATCGAGAAGTACACCGAACTCAAGACCACCTGGATCCAGCTGTGACGACGCCCGCGCGACCGCTGATCGCGATCCCCGCCCGCTTCGCCACCTCCACCTCCGCGCTGCGCTACGCCGCCGAGGTCAACGCCCGCGCTCTGGTCGAGGCGGTCTGGCGGGGCGGCGGCGAACCGGCCACCGTCCACCCCGCCGAACCCATCGCCACCGGCGTGGCCGCCCGCCTCGCCCGCTTCGACGGCGTCCTCCTCCCCGGCGGCGGCGACCTCGCCCCGTACCGCTACGGCGCGACCGACACCCACGACAGCGTGTACGACGTCGACGACCTCCAGGACGCCTTCGACCTGGAAGTCGCCCACCAGACCATCGACTTGGGCCTGCCCCTGCTCGCGATCTGCCGCGGTCTCCAGGTCGTCAACACCGCCCTCGGCGGCACCCTCCACCAGGACATGGGCGGCCCGGACCGCGAGCACCGCCATGTCGTGCACCCGGTGGCGATCCGGCGCGGTTCGCTGCTGGAACAGGCCACCGGCGCCGAGAAGGTGGAGGCATCCTGCTACCACCACCAGCGGGTCGACCGTACGGGCGCCGGCCTCACGATCACCGCCCGGGCCGCCGACGACACGGTGGAAGGGCTCGAACTGCCCGGAGTTCCCGGCTGGTTCGCCGCCGTCCAGTGGCACCCCGAGGACACCGCCCACGAAGACCCCGCCCAGCAGGGACTGTTCGACGCTCTCGTACGCGCCGCACGCGACCGCCACTGACAGCACGAGAACCCACCGCCGTATCCCTCGCCGGACGCCGGCGCAGCCGGTGGCGGAGGCGGCGCCTCGCCTCGTGGCACAGCTGATTCGGCGCTGGGGCATCTGCCCCCGCTGTGGGGCTCCGCTTCACGCCTTCGGCTTCGGACGGCGACCACTGCGACGCAGGGCGGGCTCGGCACCGTTCAGGAGGGCGCGCCGACGCTCCTCGCCGTGCTCCTCGACCTGGAGCACAACTCGCCGCAGTCCGTCCGCGACACTGCGGCACTCCTCGTCGCCGAGCTGCCCGACGACGAATGCCTCCTCCTCGTTGAACTTCGGAAACACCCGCCGCATCAGTTCCTCGCCCTCGTCCGTGAGGCTGAGCAGAACCAGCCTCCCGTCGGTGGGATGACCGCCCCGCCGCACAAGCCCCCGTGCCTCCAGCGTGCGCGTGACCCCGGTGAGTGTGCCCTTGGAGATCCCCGCTTCCTCAGCCACATGCCGGGTCTCCGACTCGCCCCAGACCCAGACCACCCAGAGCACGACGAACGCCGTCCAGGTCAGATCGGATCCGCGGAGTACGGAGTTCTCCAGATGCTGCCGGACCGCCGAGGCCGCCCGGTAGATGTTGGCCACGACAGCCATCTGCTCATGGCGGATCGGGATGCCGCCGAGCTTCGCATCGGCCAGTTTCTCGGCTTCGGTGATGGATCGATGGCCGGGCACGGGCACACCCCTTCGACGTCTCCGCGACGCACTGGATCGAGATTATCGTTCGGACTCAAATTGTACGAAGCGCCGAGGGAGGGAGCGCTCGGCACCGGCTCGGAAGGAAGGTGTGCGCCTACTGCTGGATTGTCGGCGTACGCCACACCGCGCGCCCGCGGACCGTCGGCTGCCACGGGGGGCATGCCGCGAATCCTTCGGCGTCCTGGGGTGGAAGACCCAACCGCCCAAGACCTGGTGGAGACCGCGTTCGCACTGGGCGGTTCCCATGGTCCAGAGCACCGTTCACGCCTGTGACAGCCCGGCGGTGGGCTTGTGGTCGCCCACCGCCGGGCGAGCGCCTCGCACCGTGTCGATCAGGCAGTCCGGATCGGTCGGGAGGTCGTCACTCCGCCACGCCACCATCCCGTCAGGCCGGACCAGAACGAAGGCGCGGGCATAAAGGGCCGCCGCCGCGGGATCGTCGATTTCCACGATCCTGAACGGGACCTCACGCGCACGCGCCGCGGCGAGGAGCCGGCCGGCATCGGCCGTCGGCCGACCGAAACACAGGAGGACCATTCCGTCGCCGAAGAGGTCGAGGGTGGAGGACCCGTCGGGCAACCAGGCGTGCGGAGCGCGGTGACCAGGGCGGGCGGTCGGGATGTAGCAACGACACCTCGCGATCGCCACCGAGCCTGCGGACGCCGTCGGCCATGTCCTCCTTGGTCCCGCCCTGCCGATGCACCATCAGGGTCACCCGGAACATGTCGATACCGTCGAGCGGCCCGCACGCCGCTGCGGGCCCCGTCACAGGCGAGCAGGTAACGAGCCCTGAAGGCATGGGTTCGGCCCTCCTCGTCCGTCGCCTGGACCGTGACCCCGGTGTCGTCCTGCTCGAAGGAGGTCACCTCCCACCCGAACCGGAAGTCGACCAAGGGCTGTCGCCCCGCCATGCGGGCGAGGATCGGGTTCAGCCATCGCTGCGGGCAGCGTTGATAGGAGGTGGGGCTGTACGCGGAGGAAAGGGCGTCGTCGATCGACGGCCACGGTATCCGCGCGATCTCGGGGGTCGCCGTGGCACGTGCGTCGGGGACGGAACCGTCCGTCTTTTCGAGGACCAGGGTCCTGATCGCGCGAAGGGCCAGGTCGGTGGCAACGACGGAGCCGGTGGGACCACCACCGACCACGATCACGTCGTACGAGGTCTCGTTCTGTTCAGCGGTCACCATGTGTGTTTCCCCAATCCCTTGTGTGGTGTCCATCGGGCCGCCTCGTCCCGTGCCGCTGAGGCTGACGGAGCGTCAGATCATCTGTCAGCCGCAGCGGCGTGGTCAGTTCGGTGCGCTGTTCCGGTCAGCCACCGGACGCAGGGATGTCACCCACGAGGTTGCGGCCCCCGGCTTGGGCGGGTGCCGCACCGGCCGGCTTCCCGCCGGCCTTCACCTGCCACGCGGGCTTCTTGCGCAGCAGCAGCATGGACACCAGAGCCACGGCGTTCGCCGCCGCCATGTAGACGCCGATGAGCCACGACTTCCCGCTCTCGGAGAAAATGGCCGTCGCGATGATGGGTGCCAGTCCACCTCCCACGATGGAACCGAGCTGATAGGCCAGCGAGATGCCCGTGTACCGGATCTTCGGCGGGAAGTTCTCGGTGAGGAGTGCCGGTATGCAGCTGAAGGAGAGGCAACTGGAGGTGACCACCATGACGCCACCCAGGCCGGCGAGCAGGAGGTTGCCGGAGTCGAACAGCGGGAACAGGAACAACGCCGTGATCCCCTGCAAGGCGGCCCCCGTCACGAGAACCGGCCGGAGACCGAAGCGGTCGGCGAGCCGCGCGAAGTAGATCACGGCGGGGATGGCGACCACACCGCAGGCCATGGCGATCCACAGCAGCGAGGACCGGCTGTAGCCGACGGCACTTGTCCCGTAGGTCAGCGAGTACGTCTGCACTATGTAGGTGGAGATCCCCGGCACACCGGCGATGATCAGGGTCTTGAGCAGCGTGCCACTGTGCGAGCGAAGAACCTCCAGTACGGGCACCGCCTCCGGCTCGTGGGCGACCGACGCCTCGAACAGGGGACTCTCAGTCAGCTTTCGCCTCGCGATCAGACCGATGACGACGAGGACCACGCTGCTCACGAAGGCGATCCGCCAGCCCCAGACGGTGAAGGCGTCCCCGGTGGCTGACTCCAGCCCGATCAGCACGAGGTTGGACAGCACCAGCGCGAACGCCGGACCGACTGCAGGCGCGGAGGCGTAGAGGGCTCTGCGGTTCGGCGGTGCGTGCTCGATGGCCATCGAGACGGCACCGCCCCACTCGCCGCCCATGGCGAGACCCTGGACGATGCGCAGGATTACCAGCAGAGCAGGAGCCCACGCCCCGATCTGGGCGTAGGTCGGCACCAGACCCACACAGACGGTCGAGATGCCCATGATCACGAGCGTGACGACAAGCATCCGCTTTCGACCGAGCCGGTCACCGAAGTGTCCGGCGATGATGCCGCCTATCGGACGGGCCACAAAGCCCACGGTGAATGTCGCCATGGCTCCCAGTTGCCCGACCACCGGGTCTCCCGTGGGGAAGTACAGCGGACCGAACACCAGCACCGCGCAGAGTGCGTAGACGAAGAAGTCGTACCACTCCAACGTGGTACCGATGAACGTTGCCAGGACAACTCGACGAGCTTCACGCGCTCGCATGCGCGCGTCGTCTTTGGCGTGCGACATGGACATGGCTGTTCTGCTTTCGTGAAGGGAGATGACCCGCTGTCCGGGTCAGGGCCGTGAGTCGTGCCCGGCTGTCCTTACGGGACAGCCGTGTGGTGGGAGAGTGACTCCTGCTCCTGGTGCCGCCACGCGATCGCCTCACGGCACCAGGAGAGGGACCGTCCGGTCATGTGGGGTCCAGATGGTGGCTGTCCCCTCGTCGTCGCGGCCCGGCCGGCAGCGGACGGAAGGCGAGGAGATGTTCGCCTGGCGCAGTTATTTGTGCGAATGCCCCGGCGCTGTCCCGTGTTTCGGCGTCCACCGGGGCCGGTTTGCTACTAAGCGCCGGTCCGCTCGGATTCGTGGACGAGGGGATAGTCGGGCATCCAGACGACGTCGAAACGCTTCTCGGTGTCACTCAACTGCTGGGCGGTGGGGGCCCCGTGAGGATCGAGATAGTGGAGGGTGCCTTCAAAGCCGCCGGGTGCGTAGAACGCGATGAATCGGGTGTTGGGGGCGGCGAACGCCCACGAGTGGGCCCAACCGGTCGGCAGCAGACCGTAATCACCGGGATGGAGATCGGTGACTATCCGTGTGCCCTTGCGGTCGTCCTGCCAGACGCGAAGGACACCGCTGAGTACGTAGACACCCTCGGTCGTGTCGTGGTGGTAATGGGGAGGTGTGGGCGGGGCGGTGTCGCCTTCGCAGTACGTCATGCCCATGTTGCCTTCGGTGTCTTCCTTGCGGGTGAGCAAGGTCCTGAGGCTGCCGCGGACAGCGATGTGCTCGCCCTCCCCGGCCCTGAGCACATAGGGCGCTCCGTTCCCGATTTCGTCCAGTGAAACGTAACCGGGAAGTTTCTTACCGTCGTCCATTGCCGTATGGCTCCTCAACGCTGTGGATTCATGGTGTCGGTCTGCCCCACCCCTGCCGGTCACCAAAGATGAATGGCGATCATGGGGAGTCGCCTGGAGAACCGTGCTCCTCGGTGCCGGCCGTGTCGCCCGATGGGCCGCGGTAACTCATGAGCACGTTGACCGGACCGCTGAAGAGGGAAGCTACCAATGCATGCGGCGGCATACAATAGCTCCGATGGCTACCGGCTTGCATGCATCAGTGCTATCGTTCGCACGCAATTGGGGGCAATGTGCAGTCACTGGTCGTTCACGCGCTGGACATGCAGCAGCGGTCTCCGACGGACTCCCAGCACCGGATCGCCCAGCAAGAGGCAAGGAGAACCGCATGTCAGCTGTCTCTACCCGGCGCGGCACGCTCTGTCTGACCGTCGACAACCTCGGTATGGCGCTCGCGGTCGGCCGGCGACGTGTGGCTCGCCCCGACCCGGACGAGCCCGGACTCCGATGGGGCGTACCAGCTCTCCTCGACCTGTTCGCCGACCTGCGTCTGCGGTCCACCTTCTTCGTCGAGGGATGGAACGCCTTGCATCACCCCGACGTGATCGAGCGGGTCGCCTCGGCAGGTCACGAGATCGGGCTGCACGGATGGGTGCATGAACGATGGGCGGAGGACCTCGACGACCGAGCCCGTGAACAGTTGTTGTGTGACGGCACGGCAGCCCTGCGACTGGCGGGTTTCGATCCGGTCGCCTTCCGAGCGCCCGGCGGCTACCGGGGCGGTCGCACTCTCGAAGTGCTGAGCGACCTCGGCTACCGAATCGACAGCAGCATCGACGTCAGGGACGGCGCGCCGGGCACCACGCCCGCGATCACTTCGCTGTCGGGTGGGCTCGTGTGCATCCCGTGGACCTGGGACATGATCGACTTCTGGCAGTACGAGATACGGCCCGACGGCCCGCGAATGCCCGGCCAGGTCGCCGAAGACTGGATGGAGCTGACCGAGGCGGCCGCGGATCGAGGCGGGCTGGTCACGCTGATCATCCATCCATTCGTCACCGGGGTCGACCCGGAGCGCATGGCGGCGATCCGTCGAGTACTGGAACACGCCATCGAGCACCCGGGCATCGATGTCCTCAGCGCGGGACAGGCGGTCGAGGCTCACCTGAGCCAGGTATCCGGAGCCGCGGTCGACATGGGGAGACGGGCGGCGAACAGCGGCTCGGCTCCGCATCGAACCGGCACCGCGCGATGACGGCCCTGGCCTCAGCCCCGGTTCCTCCGGAGCTGCGCTCCCCACCCCTCACGGCCGGACGGCGAACCTAGGCGGCCCGTCCAGCCAATGCCGAATGTCGAACGCCCTTGCCCAGAGGAGACTGAAGCGTGACGGAAAATCCGGACGACGCCCGAAGCGGCGTTCAGCCCTCCGGCTCGGAGCACTCACAAGCCAGCTTCGCGGCAGAAGTTGACGTAACGGACCGAAACACCCAACCGGTCATTCTCCGTGTGTACAGCGACGCCGCAGGCGAGAGTCGCTTCGAGGAGATCCGGATACCAGGCCGGCGTCGGCGTTCAGAAGTGTCGACGTCTGTTGCCTGGTGGTCGGAGAAAATAGCGGTGCGGGGCGCGGTCTGGCGGCGCGTTGAGGCGGAGGCCCCGTCCACGACGCCGCACAACGCACCGCAACGCCAGTTGATCGTGCCACTGTCCGGCGAGGTCGAGATAGAAGTCAGCACAGGAGAACGGCGGTCGGTACCTCCTGGGCAGATCATTCTCGTGGAAGACACCACAGGGAAGGGCCATATCACGCGCGCCCTGGATGACTCGACCAGAGTCACTCTGATGCTCGAACTGGGGGATGAGCGCCTTTTCGGCGACGGGTGAATCTCCGTACCCACAGCCCTGGTTGGGGGGACCCAGCGGCCCGTCGGCTCCCGCTCGGCTCGTTACGAGTCGAGCGCGAGCCGGTCATCGGCGTAGATCTTCGCCGCGTACAGCTGGGACGACGTGTAGTCGTGGGCTTCCACCGCCGCCTTGACCAGATCCGGCTCCCCGCTCGCCACAGCGTCGACGATGCGCGCGTGGATCGCGAGACGCTCGTACAGGTACTGCCGAAGGTTGTGCGTCAGCATGACGTGCTTCAGATGCGATGCGATCGCGTCGAGCAGGCTGAGGTAGAGCGTTCGCAGGACGTCGTTCCGGCAGCAGGCGGCGATCTGACGGTGCAGTTCCCAGTCGGCCCGGAAGAACTCCTCCGGTTCGTCGATCAGCCGCGACATGCTCAGGACGTGCGCGCGGAGGTCGTTCAGGGCGGGCGGCGTCATGTGCTGGGCCGCGTCGAGCACAAGGGGAAGTTCGAGTGCCTGCCGGGTGGCCGCGATGTCTCGGAGGGGCGTCGATTCAGAGGTCACGGCAAGCACGGTTTCCCCGAACGGCAACAAGTGCTCGAGGTTTTCGGTGACTTCTTCTTCGACCTCCGGCCCGTCGAGCACCTTGCGCATCAACACGGTCAGCGCGGCAGCTTCTTCGTGGGAAAGGCGCGAGCCGAAGTGTGTCTGCACCGATGTGTGGTGCACCGCCAGCACCCTGAGGAAGACGTCCTGCCCGTGCTCGGTCAGGACCACGTCCAGGTTCCGCCGATCGTGTTCCGAGGGCCGACGTTCGACCAGCCCCTCCTCCTCCATCCTCTTCGCCAGCCTGCTGACACCGCTCTGACTGAACCGCGAGCGCTGCAGCAGCTCGTTCTGGGAAAGGGTGCCACCGGCCTCCGTCAGCCTGGTGATCACGGAATACCACTCGAGCGGAATCCCGGCGATCTCATCGAGATCGCGAGAGATATTGCGCACGACCTGCGCGCTGGCATCCCGGACCACCTCCCACGCCCTCAGCCGCGTGCTGTCCAGATCACGTCGCGCCCTGCCCTTCCCTGAAAACATATGCGAGAGCATACACTCGGGTGGGCCTGGATTGACGTGTTCTTCGACCCATGGATGCTTGCAACTTCATAGGTTGCATCGTCGGCCGGAACCGGCAGCGGTATCTCGAGGCCGAACGGTGGTCGCTGTGGACGCGCACGCGCCAGTCGAGCGCCGTACCCCCAGCCCAGCGCCGAGCTTGCTGCAGGTGCGCCTGCTTACATTGCGGGCGCCTGACGCCCACGAGGCCATCGCCGCGCTGACCGACGCCCCTCCGACGTCCTGGCCGATCATCGGCGGAATGAGTGCCGGCGGCGGTCTGGCCGCCGGCATCGCGCTGCTGGCGCGTGACCGCGGTGGACCGGCGCTGCTCGGGCGGATGCTGCTGACGCCGATGCTCGACGACCGCGATGACACCGGATCGGCGTGGCAGATGGCCGGTTGCGGCATCTGGGACCGGGCCGCCAATGGCACCGGATGGCGGGCGCTGCTCGGCGAGCGGCAGGGCGCTCCCGACGTGTCGCCGTACGCTGCCCCGGCGCGGGCGAGTGACCTGTCGGGGCTGCCGCCCACGCTGCTGGACGTGGGGTCGGCGGAGACGTTCCGCGACGAGGCCAGCACCTACGCGTCGAGGATCTGGCAGGTCGGTGGCAATGCGGAGCTGCACGTGTGGCCGGGCGGCTATGACGGGGCGGCGGCACCGCGAGCGGGCATTTCCCGCGGGACGATCCAGGCGCGGAACGACTGGCTCAAGCGCCTGCTGGAAGTCTGACCCGGACGCTGGGGCGGCATGGCAGCGGATCCTCGCCCATCACACGTGACTACTTCTGCTCCTGCGTGCTCAGATCATGAGGTGCCGGTCTGCAAGCCCGCGATGAGTCCGTCGAGTATCCGCAACTGGCGGGTGGGTGTGGTCAGGCGGGCCGCGAAGATCGCGTTGATCTGGAGCCCCATCAACGTCGCCATCACAAGGTCCAAGAACGCATCGAGATCGCAGGACGGGTTGATCTCTCCGGCTTCAGCCGCAGTGCGCAGATACGAGAGCATCTGATCGCGCCAGCGAGATATTGCCTGGTCGTAGACGTCGATCAGTTCCTCATCGGCTACCGCGTAGTTCCAGAAGCCGATGACAACGCGGGCCTCGTTGAGACGCTCGTCGTCCAGAGGCATGATCTCGATGCAGAACCTGCGGAACGCGTTCACGCCGTTGGCGCCGACGATGGTGCGGGCGGCCCGCTGCTCGGTGGCTGCGTTGGCGCGCTCCAGCGCGGCCCGCAGAATCGCTGCTTTGGTGGGAAAGTATCGTGCTAGCGCACCGTTGGTGAACCCCGCTTCGGCGGCGAGATCCCGCATGTTCAGCGCCGCGAATCCTCGCCGCGCGACAAGGCGCCATACAGCTTCGATGATCTCTTTACGCCGCGCGTCGTGGTCCACGATCTTGGGCATGGTGACACCTTACCAACGGGTAGACGGCTGCATGCTGGTGGCTGTGGTCGGCACGGTGCGGCCAGACCGAGACCTCACGGCGGATAAGTCTCGGGGGTGTGTACATGGCGCCCCCTTCCCAGCAACTCGGTAAGGGGTTACATTGGGATTATTAATCTACAACTGTAGATGATAGGTGACGACCTCATAGGACAAAGCGTGCCTGATCTCGAGCCAGACGAATTCCGCCGCCAGGGCCACCAGTTGGTCGACTGGGTCGCCCAGTACCGCGCCTCGCTCCCCTCCCTGCACGTGCAGCCGAAGGTCTCACCGGGCTCCGTAAAGGCTCAGCTTCCTCGCGAACTGCCTGAGCAGCCGTCCGAGGCGCTGGGCGATGATCTCGTTGCCCTGCTCAACGACGTGATCGTTCCCTCGTCGCTCCACTGGCAGCACCCAGGCTTCTTCGGCTACTTCCCGGCGAACGCGTCACTGCTGTCGCTCCTTGGTGACATCGCATCGGGCGGCATCGGCGCGCAGGGAATGCTCTGGTCGACATCGCCGGCCGGGACGGAGATCGAGCAGGTCCTGCTCGACGGCCTGGCGGACGCGCTGGGCCTTGGTCACGAGTTCACTTTCGCCGGCGGCGGAGGCGGTTCGCTGCAGGATTCGGCCTCGTCGGCATCTTTGGCAGCGCTGCTGGCCGCGCTGCAGCGCAGCAACCCGGACTGGCGCGAACATGGCGTGGACGGCACCGAGACCGTGTACGTCACTGCCGAGACCCACTCGTCACTGGCCAAGGCCGTGCGTGTGGCCGGGCTCGGCGCGCGAGCGTTGCGGATCGTCCCTTTCACGCAGGGCACGCTGTCCATGTCGGCGGATGCCCTGGCAGACATGCTGGCCAAGGACGCAGCCGCCGGAAAGAGGCCGGTCATGGTCTGTCCGACCGTGGGAACAACCGGCACGGGTGCCATCGACCCCGTCAGAGACGTCGCCCTGGCAGCGCGCGAGTATGAGGCGTGGGTGCACGTCGACGCCGCGTGGGCAGGAGTCGCGGCGTTGTGTCCCGAATTCCGCTGGCTCCTGGACGGCGTGAACCTTGTCGACTCGTTCTGCACCGACGCACACAAGTGGTTCTACACCGCCTTCGACGCCTCGTTCATGTGGGTGAGGGATGCCCAAGCGCTGCCGACAGCGCTGTCCATCACGCCGGAGTACCTGCGTAACGCCGCGACGGAATCGGGCGAAGTCATCGATTACCGCGACTGGCAGGTTCCGCTGGGCCGTCGTATGCGTGCGTTGAAGATCTGGTCGGTGGTGCACGGCGCCGGACTGGAAGGCCTGCGCGAAAGCATCCGCGGCCACGTCACCATGGCCGACTCCCTGGCCGGCAGGATCAAGAGCGAGCCGGGCTTCGCCCTGGCCGCCCCGCCGTCACTGGCACTCGTATGTCTGTACCTCGTCGACCGGGACGGTCGCCCTGACGACGCCGCCACCAAGGCGGCAATGGAGGCGGTCAACGCCGAAGGGCATTCCTTCCTCACGCACACATCGGTCAACGGTCACTTCGCGATTCGCGTCGCTATCGGCGCGACGACGACGCTGCCTGACCACATCGACACCCTGTGGCACTCGCTTCGCACAGCCGCTCGCCAGAGCGGTGGGTGACGTAACCATCGGCACTGTCGGGCCGAGCGGTTGGCCGCAGCCGCATGTGCGGGCGGCCAACCACCCGCTGTTCCCGTACGTCGGAAATCCGGCGAGGAAGAGCGTCGCATCCCGCTTCGTCCCGACGGCCTGGAGGCGCTACTCCGTGGGTGGGCAGCGGCAAACGCATCGCGTCGCGGTCGAGCCACAGACGCCGAGCGCGCCTGAGGCGGACCGGACCGATGGGCTCCCGGCCGTGGAGGAAGCGGCTGAGGGCCGATCAGACGGCGGCCGGGACGAGGACCATGTCCACGATGCGGTGGGCGATCTTCCAGTGCCCGTTCTCGGCCCGGTAGTGGTCGGTCAGTTCGACGATGTGCCCGCCGTTCGCGACCGGGTAGGGCGCGGGGCCCTCATCGATCGAGGTGGGTCCGCCGTACACGACCCCACAGACGGTTCCCTGGGCGGTCGCGTCTTTGATGCTGTGGAAGTGCTGGTTGGTGACGAGGTGGCGCACGGTCAGTTCGGGCCCGGGGCGCGCGTTGAGCACCTCCAGGATTTCGGCATGGCCGCGCAGCTTGCGTCCGTTGACCTGGTACACGGCGTCGGGAGCGAAGAGTTGGAGCAGCTCGTCGTATGCGCGGCGGTCGTAGTGGTGGAAGTAGGCGGTGTTGAGCCGGGCCAGCGACCAGGCCGCGGCGTTCTCGGGGGTCATGCCGTCGTCGCCCTTTTTGGGGCGAAGGTGTCGGGGCTGGTACGGGTCTTGAGGACGAAGTCGAACTCCGTGGTCCGGTAGGGGCCCGGGAAACCGGCTTCGGCTATGTCCTGGGAGTCCTCGTGCAGGGCGGTGTCTGCCTGGAGGGCGGGATGGGCGATCTTCGCGCCGACCAGGTCGACGGGGATTACGGGGTCTCCCTTGAAGTAGATCTCGCCGTACCAGGGGGTGGTCAGATCGGGGTGGTGGACCTCGAAGTGAATGTGGGCCGGGCGGTAGAGGCTGCGGCCGAGGGCTGCGGCGACCTCGGGGATTCCGTCAATCGCCGCGACCTGGCGGTCGGTGTAGGGGATGGGGGTGACGGTGGTGAAGGTGTAGCGGCCGTCGTCGTCGGTGAACAGGTGCCCGCGCAGGTTGTGCTTGGGCACTCCGTCGTCGTACTGCCCGGAGTAGTTGCCGTTGTTGGCCGCGTGGTAGATCTCCATCCTGGCGTCGGCAAGCGGGCGGCCGTGGCCGTCCAGGACGCGGCCGGAGGCGGTCAGCGGGGTTCCGGGTTCGTCGGGTCGCATCGGCAGGGTGCCGGGGTTGCCGATGGGCGGGGAGCCGGGGATGTAGGTGGGGCTGTCGACGTCGTCGGAGGGGGTGTAGCCGTCCCGGCCGTCCTGGAAGAGCTCGCTGTACAGCGGCATGGCCATCAGCGCCAGCGGGCCGCCGGTGACCGCCTGGATCTTCTGCAGCACGTCGGCGCCCGCTTTGAGGTCGTCGAAGGTCAGCCCCTCTTCGTCGCGGAGGCGGATCAGGGCGTCCTTGAACGCCTCGACGAGGCGTACCGCGCGGGGGTTGATCAGTGCCGGGTCGACGTAGGACGGGTCGGTGATGGTGGTCATGGGGGGTCTGCTCCTCGCAAGGGTGGGGGATGGTGCTTGAGGGGGCATGAGCCGGCCGTAGACGTGAGCGGAGCGGTGGGGCGCGGATGGACACGTCTGTGGCGCTGTTCATGCGGCCGGTCCTGCCGGGACGCCGAGTTCCTTGCGGATGGCGGGGGCGACCTCGGTGGCGAGGAGTTCTATGGACGCGTGAACCATCGGGGCGGGCATGCCGCCGAAGTCCACCTGGCCGAGGTACCGGTCGAGGCCGAACAGCGCGTGCTTGGTGAGGATCTTGTCGATGATCTCCTGGGGGCTGCCGGCCACCAGTGCCCCGAACGGCCCGGAGTTGGCGTCGAAGTCGGCGCGTGAGATGTGGAAGCCGCGGCCGGTGGGTGGCTTGGGGCGGACGTATTCGCGGTAATGGGGGAAAAGGTCGTCGCGCGCGCCCTGGGAGGTCCTCCCGACGTAGAAGTGGCTGGAGATGCCGAGTTCGAGCCGTTCGGAGGGATGGCCGGCGGCGGTGCCGACAGCACGGTAGTGCTCGACGACCGGACGGACGCGGCGGAGGTCGCCGCCGATGAGGCCGAGGACCATGGGCAGGCCGAGGCGCCCGGCACGTTCCACGCTGGACGGGGTGCCGCCCACCCCGAGCCACAGCGGCAGCTTCTCCTGCCGCGGCCGCGGCGGGACGGACAAGTCCTCCATCGCCGGACGGAATCGACCGTTCCAGGTGACGTGATCGGGGTCTTCGCGGATGGCGAGCAGCAACCGCAGCTTCTCCGCGAACACCTCGTCGTAGTCGTCGAGGCCGACGCCGAAAAAAGGCGGAACGCCTCGGTGAAGGCGCTGCGACCGGCGATGATCTCGGCGCGGCCGTCGCTGAGCAGGTCGAGGGAGGCGAAGTCCTGGTGGAGGCGGACCGGATCGACGGTGGACAGCACGGACACGGCGCTGGCCAGGCGGATACGGCTGGTGGCCTGGGCGATCGCGGCCAGCGGGACAGCGGGGTTGGCGACGGCGAAGTCCCAGCTGTGGTGCTCGCCGAGGCCGAAGACGTCCAGGCCGGCCCGGTCGGCGGCGACGGCGTAGGACACGATCTCGCGGGTGCGGCGCCCCGGGTCATGCAGCGCCTTCGTGGTGGGGTCGGTCTGCAGGTCGGACAGGGAGAGGATGCCCAGTTCCACGGTCGTCTCCGGCGGGCGGGGAGGCGGTCAGAAGGCGTGAGGCCCGAACCGGCCCCACATGATGACCGCCGCGACGATGAGCAGGATCGCGTTGAAGCCGATGGCCTGGGGTTCCTTGCGGCGGGCATGGACACCCATGGCCAGGACCATGATCACGGCCAGGCCGGTGGCGGCCAGGGGCGTGAGCACAGCGGCAATGTCGAAGGCACCCGGCAGGATCAGCCCGAGGGCGCCCGCGAGTTCGGCGGTACCGATGAGACGCACCACAGGGGTCGAGACGTCACTGACCCACGGGAGCTGGGGTATGAGCTTTTCGCGGGGCCGGGTGGTCTTGGTGATGCCGGCTGCCGCGAACAGCGCGGCCAGGACGGCTTGCAGGATCCACAGGAACACGTTCATCGGAGCGGAAACCTTTACTTTGGTCGCGCTGCGGCGGGGGACGCCGCATCGGATCAGGGGTCAACGACGGGTGGGGATGGGTGGAGCCGACGCGGCGTCAGACGGTGAAGACGCGCTCTACTTCGTCGCGCTGCGTGTGCAGATCCCAGTAGAGGGGGGCGATCTCCTCGGCCGTGGCCGTCGGCGCTCCGGGAGGGCCGCCCGCGCCGATCCATACGCCGATGGCGACGTGCGCGGCCTGGATGTCGGTGTCGGCCAGCTCCTTGTGCAGGTTGATCACCCAGTTGCGCAGCGCGGCCTGGGCGGCGTTGACGTTGCCGAGCATCGGGATGGGGTCGAGCGAGCCGGCGCCGCTGGTGTAGAGCAGGGTGCCCGTGCCGGCCTCGCGCATCGCGGGCAGCACGGCCCGGGTGGCGGCGATGGCGCCGTAGAGCAGGAAGTCCATCTCCCGCTGCACATCGGAGGGGCTGGTCCGGGACGGGGTGGTGAGGGTCATGGAGGTGACCGTCCCGGCCGGGGAGTACTCCAGGACGTCGATGCCGCCGAAGTGCGTGGCGGCGTCCTTGAGTGCCTGGGTGAGCGCGTCGTGGTCGAGTACGTCCGCGGGGAACGCGACGGCGGTGATGCCGTCGGCGGCGAGCTCGCCCGCCAGTATGTCGAGCTTGGCGCGGTTGCGGGCGATGAGAGCGACGTCGAAGCCGCGGGTGCCGAAGGTGCGGGCGATGGCGGCGCCCATTCCGGGGCCGGCTCCGACGATGGCGATGCTGGGCACAGTGAATCCTTCTCGGTCAAGGCTGTTGGGAAAGGGGTGGGTCAGGCGACGGTGAGGGCGATCTTGCCGACGGTGCCGGCGCCGAACGCGGCGAATGCCTCGGGGGCCCGCTCAAGGTCGTAGACGGAGGTCACCGACACCTTCAGGGCACCCGCGGCGACTTGTCCGGCGAGCGTGGACAGGGTGTCGGCGCTCGGGTCGGACCGGATCATGGCGGTCTGGAGCTTGCGGTGCTCCGGGGCGTCGGGGACGCCCAGGGCGGAGGCGACGGCGCCGCCGTCGCGCGCGAGCACGGTCAGTTCGGCCATGTCGCCCGCCAGGTGCAGCACCGCGTCCACTCCGTCCGGGGAGATGGCCCGGACCTGCGCGCTCACGTCCAGGGTGTAGTCGATGACAGTCACCTCGGCATCGGTCAGTGCCGCGACGAAGTCGGCCTGGGAACCCGGCTTGGCCGTGGCGATCACGCGCGCGCCCCGGGCCGCGGCCAGTTGTACCGCGATGGCGCCCACACCGCCGGTGGCACCCGAGATCAGCACCGTCCTGCCCTCCAGGGGGCCGAGCAGGGCGAGACCGTCGAAGGCGGCGGTGCCCGCCAGCCCGAGCGCGCCCGCGTCACGCACCGAGACCCGCTCGGGCCGGTGGGCGATGCCGATGGCGGCGGGGACGGCGACGTACTGCGCCATCGAACCGGTACCGAGGTGTGCCTTGGTCACCACACCGAACACGGCGTCGCCGGCGGTGAAGCCCTCGACACCCTCGCCGACCTCCTCGACGGTGCCGGCGAAGTCCTTGCCCGGGATCAGCGGGAAGCGGTGCTCCATCATGCCTTGCAGGTGTCCGGCCACCGTGCCGAGGTCGAACCCGTTCACCGAGGACGCGGCCACCTTCACCAGCAGCTCACCGGCCTCCGGGCGGGGTGTCTCCACCTCGGTCACCTGAACAGTGCCCGGCACCCGCGGCAGTGTCACGGCTCGCATGGTCATCAACTCCTGACAGTCCGATCAACAAATCGACCCAACAATCTGAGACGGCCCTTCCGGTTCCCTGATGTGGAACGGCCTTTCCAGTTCCGTCTCGGCAGCGTAACACCAAAACTGGAAGGGCCCTTCCGATTCGTTAGACTGCGTGCCATGAACCCTGGCGCTCAGAACACCGACGACACCGCTTCCCCGCTCCTGCGCAGTGACGCCGAGCGCAACCGCGCGCGGGTCGTCACCGCCGCGCGCAGGGTGTTCGGGCGCGACGGCCTGGGCGCCTCCATGTCATCCGTGGCCCGCGAGGCGGAGGTGGGCATCGCCACCCTCTTCCGCCGCTTCCCCACGAAGGGTGAACTGGTCGACGCCGTCTTCTCCGACCGCATGGACGCCTACGCCGATGCGGTCGCCGTCGCCCTCGACGACCCCGACCCCTGGAACGGGCTCGCCGGGTTCATCGAGACCGTCTGCGCGATGCAGGCCGCGGACTACGGCTTCGCCGACGTGCTGACCATGACCTTCCCCACCGCCAAGGCCCTGGAGAAACGCCGCAACGAGGCGTACGAGGCGATGGTGCAGCTCATCGACCGAGCCAAGACCGCCGGCCGTCTGCGCGAAGACTTCACCCCCGAGGATCTGGTACTGATCCACATGGCCAACGCCGGCGTCGTCAATGCCACCGGCGCCGCCGCCCCCGACGCCTGGCGCCGCGTCGTCGCCATGTTGCTCCAGTCCTTCCAGGCCCCCGCCCGCGGCCCGCTGCCCGACTCACCCGAACCTCGTGCCCTCTACAAGGCCATGCTCCGCGCCGGCCCGCCATGCTCCACCTCACCGGACCCGCGGAAGAAGAGCTGATCTCGCGGCCGGCCTACGCCCGAAGGCAACGGCGATGGCGCCGGTCAGGTCCCCTCCCCTCGGTCGATGCGGATGATGCCCGGAGGCTGCCTGGGGGACAGGTGCGTCGGAGTTCTCAGCCGTCGTCGTCGGCGAGTTCGTCCTCGCTGTGGGCGATCCGCCACAGAAGTACGGCGACGGCGGCGCGTTGACGTCCACCCGGCTTCGTGACCGAGTATCCGAGCTGGGTCGCGAGCCAGACCAGGCGTTCCTGGAGAGTCGAGTGGTGTACGTGGAGGCCGGTCGCCGCTCGCCGCGGGCTGGCATGGTCGAGTTCCGCCTGGAGGGTGTCGATCACCCAGGGACGGGTGCCGAGAATGCGGTCCAGGCGGCGTACTTCGGCGATGGCCGCCGCCTCCGGCGGCGTGGTCCGCTTGGCGAGGACGGCGAGGGCTCCCAGGTTGTCATACGCCACCAGGGACGGGCCGGGGCCGTTCACCCGGTCGGTCAGCCGGAGCGCGAGACGGGCTCGTTCCAGGGTCGTCGGCAGGTGCGCCGACTCCTGGGCGATCGCTGTCCCGGCCCGCAGGTCCGGGGGCGGGACCGGTGTACCGGCGACCAGGGCGACCGCGTGCCGACCGACCCGGGTGGGGTGAGGCACCAGTGGTCCGGGGGAGGCGATGGCGATGACCGTCACCTCGCCGGTGAGCCCCAGCCGCTTGACGGCGTCGCGCCGGTCGCCCGCTCCAGCCAGACCCACGAGTCGGGCCGACCCGCCTCCCGTGGGCCCCGGTCCTCGACGGGGCTGAGAGTCATCACAGTGATGTCCGGCGCGCCCTCAGGCCCGGATGCCTGGCGCTCCTCCACCCGCACCCGGCCGCCTGGTCGGCCATCGCTCTCTCCTTTGGGAACGGCGGGGGAGGTGGGTGCACTCCACTCTCGGATGCCGGTGCTCGCCGGGATACCCGCAGATGGCGGGAAGGGGCGCTCCGCAGGTTCCGCAGCTCGACTGAGCCATGGAGGCCGGGTGCTGGGTCTCTGATCGAGAAAGCCGCCCCTCAAGAGCTCCGATGTATAGCATCGGCCCCCACGGATGGTGACCTTTCACGCTTGAACGTGTCCCAGAACTCCTCATTTATTTTTGCGTTTTGGGTCAATCTCGTCTCACCTGTAGACGTGAGCGCCGTCATGCTCCTATAAATCCATCCGATGTCTTCTATGGGGCGGCGACGCGGAGCACGGGCGCCATGTCGGCGTTCCGCTCCTGACGCCCTGCCCTCCCTCCCCTCACACATGGAGCCGCACCATGTCCTCTGCCTCCCTCAGTAGACGCTCTCTGATGAAGGCTGCCGCCCTTGCCGGAGGAGTGGCGGCCTTCGGGCTGCCGCAGGCCCTGTGGCCCTCCGCCGCCGAGGCGTACACGGTCCCCTCGAAGATGGACTGGTGGTACCAGGCCAGGTTCGGGATGTTCATCCACTTCGGGTCCTACTCCTACCTGGGCCACGGTGAGTGGGCGTTCTACAGTGAGAACTGGGCCAAGGCCGACTACCAGAACCAGGTCAGCGAGCCCTTCAACCCGACCTCCTTCAACGCCGCGACCATCGCCGAGCTGGCCAAGAACGCCGGCATGAAGTACCTCGTGATCACCGCCAAGCACCACGAGGGCTACGCGATGTGGAACTCCGACGTGGCGAGCTTCACCGACACCACGGGCACCAAGCAGTACAACCTGCGCGACTACAGTGGCTACCAACCCGACCTGCTCGCGCAGTTGAAGACGGAGTGCGAGAGCCGGGGCGTCAAGTTCGGGCTGTACTACTCGATCATGGACTGGAACCACTCCTCCCAGACCGCCAACCACAGCACCGTCTTCTCCACGATGGCCTCGCAGTCCGCCCGCACCGCCTACATCACCGACATGAAGGCCCAGTTGCAGGAACTGCTGGACCGCTACGACCCGGCCGTGCTGTGGTTCGACGGCGACTGGTGCGGCAACCCGTCCACCCCCACGCTCGACGACTGGTGGATCAAGTCGGACGGCCAGGACCTGTACAACTGGCTGATCAGCCGCAAGCCCGAACTCGTAGTGAACGAGCGGGTCAAGCGCGACCTCGGCCTCGGCGACTTCGCGTGCCCGGAGGAGAAGGTCCCCGCGGCACCGATGGACCGGCCCTGGGAGACCTGCGTCACGATGAACGGCGCCTGGGGCTACAACCAGTCGAAGGAGAGCTCCTACCGGTCCGTCCGTGACCTCCTGAGGGAGTTCGTCACGGTCGTCTCGCGGGACGGCAACTACCTGCTCAACGTCGGTCCCAAGGGCGACGGCACGCTCACCTCGGGCACCGTGAACGTCCTCAACGCTTTCGCCTCCTGGATGAGCACCTACGGTGACAGCGTCTACGGCACCAGCGGCAGCCCCTTCGCCGCCGAACCGTCCTGGGGCAAGGTGACCATGAAGGACGGCAAGCTGTTCGCCCACGTCTTCACCTGGCCCACGGACGGCGTGCTCCGGATCCCGGAGGTCCACAACACCATCAGCCGCGTCTACCTGCTGAGCGCCCCCTCCACCTCGCTCTCCTACACCGTCAGCGGCGGCACCATCAACGTCACCGTGCCGGCCACCGCGCCCAACGCCGACGTCTCGGTGGTCTGCGTCGAGGTCAGCGGCATGCCCGCGGTCCTGCCGGAGGGTGTCTACCGGCTGGTGTCCGCCAACAGCGGCAAGGCCCTGGACAACGGCAACGTCACCACCCAGGGCGGCTCGGTCATCCAGTACACCCAGAACGGCGGCACCCCCCAGCAGTGGAGGCTCACTTACACGGGGCACGGCTACTACAAGCTGGTGTGTGTCCGCAGTGGCAAGGCCCTGGACAATGGCAACGTCGCCACCGAGGGCAGCGCGGTCATCCAGTACACCTCCAACACGGGAACTCCGCAGCAGTGGGCCATCTCCTCGGTGGGCGGCGGACGGTACAAGCTCGTCAACCGCCGCAGCGGCAAGGCTCTGGACAACGGCAACGTCACCACTGAAGGCAGCAAGGTGATCCAGTACACCTCCAACAGCGGCACTCCTCAGCAGTGGACCATGACCAAGATCGGCTGACCGCCGGGCGCCGCTCCTTCGGCGCAACCGTCGGTCGCGCATGCGGAGTTCCGTCCGGACCGGCCGTACCGACGGCTCAAACTCGGCATCCGCGTCGACCGGATCGTGTGGATCATCCTCATCATCGGCAGCGTGCTGGCCGCGTTCGCCGGCATCCTCTACAGCGGCCACTACGGCTCCATCTCCGCCACTCAGGGCAGCGGCTGGATCTTCCGGGTCTTCGCCGCGGCCGTCATCGGAGGTGTGAGCCTCAACGGCGGCAGGGGCTCCGTCTTCGGCGCCCTGGCCGGTGTGCTCACCCTCCAGCTCGTCGTCAACGTCATGACGTTGGCCGGCGCGCGCCGTTGAGGAACTGGTTCAGGACGTCCTCGCCGGCCAGCTCGGGCTGTCCCGCAACTCGCTGCGCGAGGCGGCCCGGGCGCTGACCGCATGCGGATCCGGGTCACCCGGCAGGGCGACGGCACCTACATCTCCAGCCTGGAGCCCCACCTCCTCCTCGAAACCCTGTCCTTCGCCGCCGGCGTCTCGCAGGGGCGTACCGCCCTGCAACTGCTCCAGGTACGCAGACTGCTCGAATCCCAGGCGACCGGACTGGCCGCGTCCGTGCCGCAACCTCACGACCTCCAGGAGCTCCGCGACATCCTCGACCGGTGCCGCTCCGCCGCAACTGTCGACGAGTTCGTCGCCCACGACATCGCCTTCCACCTGCGCATCGTCGAAGGTCGGCAACCTGGTGCTCTCCATGCTTCTGCAGATGCTCTCCACCCGCACCCAGCGGCTACGCATCGTCCGAGGCAGCCGGACCCGTGCCGCGCTGGACAGTGCCCACCGGGACCACGAGGAGATCCTCCGCGCGTTCCACGCACGCGATGCGCTGCTCGCGGTCTCCGCCGCGACTGTGCACATCACGGACGTCGAGCGGTGGCCGGCGACAAGCCTCGGCGACGATCCCCTCCGCCCGATCGACGGCTGGCGGCACTACCGGTCCCAGTCCCTGTCGTACTAGCGGGTTGAGTGGCGGTACTGCCCGGGGGCCTCGCCGCGGACGCGCCGGAAGGCCCGGCTGAACGCGAAAACGGAGGTGTAGCCGACCGAGCGGGCGATGGTGTCCACAGTGTCGTTGGTGTCGCGGAGCCGGATGGCGGCCAGGTCCATCCGCCACCGGGTGAGGTAGTCGCCGGGGGTTCGGCCGGTGCTTTCGCGGAAGCGGCGGGTCAGCGTACTGCGGGAGGTCGCCAACTCCGTCGCGAGCAGGTCGGTCGTCCACGGTTTCGCGGGGTCCTCGTGGAGTTTGGTGAGAGCCACGCTGACCAGCGGGTCCCCGAGGACCCCGAGCCAGGTTCCTCGTGCTTCGGCCGGCTTCTCGGTCAGCCACACGCGGAGCAACTGGACGAGGAGGATGTCGACGAGTCGGTTGAGGACGAACTCGGTGGCGATCTGCGGTTGGGTCAGTTCCCGGGACAGCAGCCGGACGGTGTCGTCCAGACCGCTGCCGCTGTGGTTCGCCCGAAGGTGCACGACGTCCGGCAGCGTGGCGAGAACCTGTGTGGACACCGCCGGGTCGTAGTCGTAGGAGGCACCCAGGATATTGGTATGCATCTCTCCCGAGCCAATGCGGAGCACGCCGCCGCGGGCCCGGGCATCATCCGCTTCCGTGCACTGCTGGAGGACCACCGCGGCGTCCGGGGCGCTGCGCAGCGTGTGCCCCGGCCCGTTCGGCAGCAGTACGACATCGCCCGGCATGAGCTGGCGGGGCGGGTGGCTGGGCAGCTCCAGCCAGGCGGTGCCAGAGGCGACGGCGTAGAAGGCCGCGCCGGCGCTTCCGGGCCACAGGATTCCCCACGGCTCGTTCGCCTCGATCCGTGCACCGACGGTGCCTCGGACGCCGCCTACTGCGAGCGTTTCTGCCAATAGGTCCACGCTCGCCAGCGTAGTGCTACAGATGGACATGTTCATGGTCGCTTTAGGCATCGATTCGACCAACGCATGCTTCATATGGTCGGTGTCATGGAAGAGACGATTGACTTGAACCGGCCGGGGGCCTTCTCCCCGCCCGAGTGGAACAGCGCCGTGATCACCGAGTTCCGGGCGAACGGTGGGAAGGTCGGCGGCGTGTACGAGGGCTTGTCGCTGGTCTTGGTCCACCACGTCGGCGTGAGGTCCGGCATCGAACGCATAGCGCCACTGGTCCCGTTCCGTCAGGACGACCGGCTTTTCGTCTTCGCCAGCAAGGCCGGGGCCGACGAGCACCCGGCGTGGTACCACAACTTGGTGGCCCGCCCGAGGACCACCGTCGAGTTCGGCACCGAGACCTTCCCGGTGGTCGCGCGGGTGCTCACGGGTGCCGAGCGGGACGAGATCTACGCCAAGCAGTCCGCTGTCCAACCGGCGTACGCCGAGTTCCAGCGCAAGACCAGCCGGGTCATCCCCGTGATCGAGTTGCAGCGAACCTAGTGCCCCGGCCGCGGCGAGCGCATGTCTCTCCCAGGCAGCGTCCAAGAGCCCTCAGAATCGCCGCCGCGGAGACCGCTCATGAGATGCCGCCGTCTCCCCGGGGGTGATCGGCCGTGCCCCCGGCAGCCAGGCTCGAGGATCGGCTCGTAAAGTAACACTTGTGCATTCGGATACAGGCGCGCATCATCTGGTCGTGGAATTCGATTTGCCAAGCAACCCAGAGGTACGGGACCGCCGGGTGCGGCGATCCCGGTCGGCGTTGTTGTCGGCGGCCGTGCGGTTGGTCAGTGAGCGGGGTACGACCGCTGTGCCAGCGACCGACCTGGCAGAGGCCGCGGATGTAAGCCGTCGAGTGCTGTACCTGCACTTCGGAGACCGCGACGGAGTGCTGCTCGCGGCCGCGGCCGAACTGGTGACACGGGAGCTGCTACCGCGGCTGCCGCAGGATCTCGATGACGCGCCTACCACGCTCACGCTGGCCCGCCATTTCGCCGAGTACCGAGAGTTCTATCGTCCGCTGCTGACCGGCTCGTGCGCGTACGCCGCGATCAGGACGGTGAACAGTCTGTTCCACCCGTACCGACTCGCCAGCGCCCGGCGGCTCTTCGGCGACCTCGATGAGCAGGCCGCCGGTGAGGTGGCGGATTTCCTCACCGGCGCGGCATCGATGGCGCTGGGTGAGTGGCTGGTCGACGGACAGGACCCGCTGGATCCCGACGACTTCGCCCAGCGCCTGCTGCGTATCCAGTCCGTCCTCACCGGCGCATACCGCGACCGGCGCTCTGCCCCCACTCCCACGGAGGACCTCAGTGAGAACACTGCCTGTGACCAGTCTGCTCCTCCAGAAATCGCTGGGTCTGCCGGCGCCGATGACCCGGGACCTCGTGGTCGAGCGTGATCTCGAAGTCCCGATGCGGGACGGCACTGTGCTGCTGGCCGACCGGTGGGCGCCACGCGCCGGAGGTGAGAACCTGCCCGCCGTGCTGATGCGCAGCCCCTACGGGCGTCGCGGGGTGGTCGCTGTGCAGCTGGTCCGGCCGCTGGCCGAACGCGGGTTTCAGGTGGTGTTGCAGAGCAGTCGAGGCACGGCCGGCTCCGGCGGGGACTTCGACCCGCTGCGCAGTGAACGGCTTGACGGGATCGACACGGTCGAATGGGTGTGCAAGCAGCCGTGGTTCGGCGGATCGTTGGTGTTGTGCGGCCCCAGCTACCTTGGATACACCCAGTGGGCGATGGCCGACCAACTGCCCGCACAGGTCAAAGCGATGATTCCCGCAGTGACCGAGTCGGCGCTGGGCCTGGCGTTCCTGCGAAGGGAAGCGTTCGGCCTGGAATCGCTGTTCGGATGGGGCCTGCTCGTCGAACAGCAGGAACGACGCTTGGCGATGGCCCGGTTCCTGCTGGGCGCTCGCCGACGCCGCCGTGCCGAGGCCGTACTGCCTCTCTCCGGCGCCGATCAGGTCGCCCTCGGCCACCGGTCCGACATCATCCAGAACTTCCTGGCCCACGACGCCGACGCCCCGTTCTGGGCCCCCACCGACGGCAGTGACCGAGTCCCCGACGTGACCATCCCCACCAGCCTGGTGGGCGGCTGGTTCGACGTGTTCCTGGTCGGCCAGCTGCGCGACTACACGCGTCTGGAGGCTGCCGGCCGTCGCCCTCGCCTCACCATCGGCCCCTGGTCGCACACCTCGGTCCCGGTCGTGAAGACCATGCTGGAGGAGACCCTGGAGTTCGGGATGGCCCATGCCCGCGGCACAGCCCCCGCCGACCGGGCGCCGGTGCGCGTGTTCGTCATGGGCGCGGAGCAGTGGCGCGACCTGTCGGCCTGGCCCCCGCCGGAATATGCGCCGCAGCGCTTCCACCTGCACGCCGCCGGCCGCCTGGCCCTTGACCCGCCGCCGGACTCGGCACCGGATTCCTACCGGTACGACCCGGCCGACCCCACCCCCGCAGTCGGCGGAGTACGCATGCTGCCGGGCATCAAGGCCGGCCGCGTCGACAACACCGCACTGGAAGCCCGCTCCGACGTCCTCACCTACACCAGCGACACTCTCATCGACGACATCGAGATGATCGGAGACGTCAGCGCCGACATCTGGTTCCGCTCCAGCCTGCCCCACGCCGACGTGTTCGTCCGCGTCTGCGACGTCGACCCCGCGGGCCGCTCCACCAACATCTGCGACGGCCTCACCGGCGTCACAGAGGCCGACGAACTCTCACGCGTCACCGTCGCGCTGTCACCCACCGCCTACCTGTTCCGGACCGGCCACCGCATCCGCGTCCAGATATCCAGCGGCGCGTTCCCGCAGTACAACCGCAACCCCGGCACCGGCGAAACCCGGCACACCGCCACCCAACTGAAGCCCGCCACACAGACGATAGTCCACGACCCCGACCACCCCTCCACCATCAGCCTGCCCACGCGAACCCGCTGACTGGGTTCTGGCGGCCGCGACCGCACGTCGTGCTGACTATGCTCCAGAATTCTGCAAGCCCAAGAAAAATGCGTAATTTGCCCATATTATTTGTGAGTGTGTTGTGAGACGCGCACACCCGCGTGAGGTGTTACATGGTAGCCCTGGGCGACCGCGATGAGCCGGGACCGGCCTCCGCCGGATACGTTGCGGCCATCTTGGTCGACGCGGCAGGAACCGTCCGCAGCTGGTCTAGTGGCGCCAGGGATCTGCTGGGGCGGACGGCGGAGGAAGCCTGCGGTCGTCCGATCTCGACGCTGCTGGTGGATCCGTCGCGCTGGAGTCTCCCGGAAGCGGAGAGCGACGCGGTGTCCTTGCGGCGTACGCGGGCGGAGTTGCGGCACAGCAGCGGCCGGAAGGTCGAGGTCGTGCTCGACGCCGCGCGCGTGAATGGTTCCACCGATGTTCTGCTCCTGGCGGCGCCTGTCCGCGAGGTCGCGGAACAGCAGCACGCCCAGTCCTTGATGCGCGCCCTGCTCGCTCAGGAACACATCGGGGTGGCCATCCACGACTCCGAGCTCAATGTCGTACGGACCAATGCCCACTCGGGGGAGACCGGCGGAGGGCCTCCGCTCCCTGATTTCGATGGTCGGACCCCCGGCTTCCTCAAGGATGCGGAGAGCGACGCGGCCAAGCTCGGCCGGGTACTGGAAACCGGCGTGCCGCTGATCGCCGACCGGCAGAGCGTGCGATTCCCGGACGGCTCCGGCGAAGAGCGGCAGGTCTCGGTGTCGGCCTTCAGGCTGGAGGACGAGCGGGGTCGCCCGACGGGGGTCGCGACACTCTTTCTCGACATCACGGAACAGCACAAGGCCCGTCGCCGTACGGAGATCAGCCACGACGCGTCGGCCCGGATCGGCGGTTCGCTCGATGTCACCCGCACCGCGCAGGCCATCGCCGACGTGCTGGTTCCGGCTCTGGGAGACCTGGCGAGCGTCGACGTGGCCGAAGCCCTGCTGGAGGGCGACGAGCCTCCGGAAGTGATGTATCCACGTGAGTGGCTGCCCATGCGGCGGGTGGCGGTGAGCTCCGCCGATGGAGTGTGGCCGGAGGGCGTCCTCGCGGCGGGTGACGCGATTCCACCGCTGCCGTACATGTCCGAGGTACGGGAGGCGGTGCTAAAACGCGAAGCGCTCTACAAGCTGTCCCGGCAGGAGGTGCTCGACCGCCTGGCGGACCCGGATCTGATCCGGCTGACGATGCCCGAGAAGGCTCAGGCTGTGGTGTCGTCTCCGCTGTTCGCACGTGGGCGGCTCATCGGTTTCGTGTCGGTCTGGCGGACGGGACGTGTGGAGAGGTTCGAGCAGAAGGACGCCGACCTTCTATTCGACATCGTCGCTCGAGGCGCGCTCAGCCTGGACAACGCCCGGCGGTACACGCGTGAGCACCGGGCGGCGGTCGCACTGCAACAGCGTCTGCTGCCCCGGAGCACGACGAGGACCACGGCGGCCGAATCGGCCGGCAGCTATGTGCCCGCCGGCGGTGGGGCGGACATCGGCGGTGACTGGTTCGACGTCATCCCGCTGCCGTCGTTGCGGGTGGCGTTCGTGGTGGGTGACGTCATCGGCCACGGGCTGCACGCCGCGGCCACCATGGGGCGCCTGCGGACCGCCATCCGCACGCTGGCCGACCTGGAGCTGGAGCCGGGGGAACTCCTCATTCGTCTCGACGACCTCGTCCAGCAACTCGCGGACGAGGCAGATCCGCAGGACGTGGACACGATGGGTGCCACGTGTCTGTACGCGGTCTACGATCCGATCACCGGCACATGTGCCCTGGCCAGTGCCGGGCATCCGCCTCCTGCGGTGATCGAACCTGGTGGCGCCGGCCGGCTGATCGAGGTGTCCCCGGGGCCTCTCCTCGGCGTCGGCGGCATGCCCTTCGAGGTCACCACGGTCGACCTGCGGCCCGGAGGGACGCTCGCCCTTTATACGGACGGCCTCGTGGAACGCCATCCGGGCGGAACTGACCAAGGCGCCCGGGAACTCCTGGACCGTCTTTCCGTGCTCTGCCGTGAGGGAAGAGCGCTCGAGGACATCGGCCATGCGGTCATGGCCCGCTCCGCCGCCTCCCCGCCCCGGGACGACATGGCGCTCCTCCTGGCACGTACCCGCACGCTGCCGGCGTCCGACATCGCGGAGTGGCGGTTTCCCGACGATCCGGCGGTCGTGGCCGAAGCGCGCGGTGGCGTCGGTCGTCAGCTCGTCGAGTGGGGTCTCGACGAACTCTCCTTCAGTACAGAGCTGATCGTCAGCGAACTGGTCACCAACGCGATCCGCTACGCAGGCGGTGCGGTCGGCCTCCGCCTCTTCCGTGACGACACCACGTTGGTGTGCGAAGTCACGGACTCCAGCAACACCCAGCCCCGCCTGCGTCGCGCACAAGCAGGTGACGAAGGAGGGCGTGGGCTCTTCCTCGTGGCACAGCTCGCCAGACGGTGGGGCAGCCGCTACCACCGCAGCGGAAAGACCATCTGGGCAGAGCAGCCAGTAGGTGCCGTCATGGAGGCGAACGCCGACGTCAAAGGCGTCTGGGACGACGCGGCCCGGTAAGACTGAATGCGGTGAGCGAGGCGCTGCGCGCGGTCGCATGTTCTTTCCTGGCGGCTACCGGGGGCATGAGTCTTCACTGGGAAGATCGTGCCATCTGGACCGCAGGAGCTGTCGGTGAGCGCCACTTCAGCTACCGGACGCTGTTGCAGGATCTGGGCCAGGTCATGCAGTCGATGTCGCCGGGTCGGCGTCCGGGCTTCGACCCGCTGCGGGGCTTCGAGTAGCCAGTAGCGCGGCTCCGAGGTCTGCCACTGTATGGGGATCCGAGAGGGAACGGCCGGTCAGCTCCTCGACGCGGCGCAGGCGGTAGCGGACGGTGTTGGGGTGGACGTAGAGACGTTGCGCCGTGGTCGCGGCGGAGCCGCCGGCGTCGAACCAGTGCTTCAGGGTGTCCAGGAGTCGCGTGCGTTCGAGGCCCGGGAGGTCGAGTACGGGTTTCAGGACCACGTTCATCAGGTGGGCGGCCTCCACGGGGGCGGCGGCGACGAGCATGGCGAGGGGATTGTCGTCGAAGCGGGCGACGCCCGGGCCGCCGCCCGGCAGTCCCGCCAGGGCCAGTCGGGCGAAGCGCAGGGCCTGCGGTGTTTCGCGCAGTGAGGAGAAGCGGGGACTGACCCCCACGCGGGCGCCGGCGCGGCGCAGGATGCGCAGGCCGGTGGCCTCCGCCTCCGGTGCGGCAACGGCGATGAGGCCGATCTGCTGATCCGCCAACAGCCGCCAGGCGGAGGGCAGTTGTGCCTGGCGCATCGAGGCTTCCACGCCCGGCAGAGGTGCCTCGCCGGGGGACTCTGCCGCCGCCGCGACGACGGCGTAGGGCCCGCGTTCCGGCAGGCCCAGTTCGCGGGCCGCGTCCCAGAGCGTGATGCGGTCGGCGATCACGCCGGAGAACAGCGCTTCGACCAGTGCCGAGCGCCGGGCGCCGCGTTGCACGGCCAGCTCGGCGGTGGTCTCCCGGTGCGCGGCTGCCACAGCCTCGGCGTAGAGCCCAAACAGGTGCCAGATCTCCGCTGATCGGTCCACCAGCTGTGTGTCGGGGACCGTGGTGTGGGTGCGTGCCTGGGTGAGAATCTCCGACCACAGGAACTCGAAGCCGATCCGGTACGCGTGCAGGATGTCCGCCAGCGGCATGCCCTGCTCGGCGCGGATCCTGCCGGTCTCCCGGGCCGGTCCGGGATCCGGTGTGCCGGAACGGCGCAGATGCTTCAGGACCAGGTCCGCGTTGGCGGTGCAGGACCGGCGCAGCGAGTCGAACGGGATGAGCGACTCATCCGCATACGCGGGGACGTCCGCGCGAATGCGTTCCGCGATCCGCTCACCCAGCTCGGGAAGCCGGTCGTGGATCGCCGCGATCACCTCTGGGAGGTCCATCACCGCAGCTTAATGCGCCTGTCTTGTTCGCGGGAACAGTTATGGGCGGGTGATGGTGTCACGCCGTCCATAGGCGTCGGCGGTGGTTCGAAGCACGATGGCGGCCACGTGAACAACGGATTTCAACGGTGAGTTCGTGGAGGCAGGTCATGGCGAATCTGGCGGAGTTCCTGGTGCGGACTGCGGCACGGCAGCCGGAACGTCCCGCACTGCGGCTGGGATCGCACATCACCTCCTACGCGGAACTGGATGAACGCAGCGCCCGTGCGGCCGCGCTGCTGCGGGCCGACGGCGTACGGCCCGGAGACCGGGTCGCCCTGATGCTGCCGAACGTCCCCGAGTTCGTCGTGCTCTACTACGGTGCGCTCCGCGCCGGCGCGATCGTGGTGCCGCTGAACCCGCTGCTGAAGGAGCGGGAGACCGCGTACCACCTCAGCGACTCCGGATCCGTGCTGCTCTTCGAATGGCACCAGGCGCCGGGGGAGGGCGCGCAGGGAGCGGCTGCCGCCGGGGTACGGCGCACGGCGGTGGAGCCTTCTTCCTTCGCCGCGCTGCTGGCCGGGCACGAACCGTTGCCCGAGGTCGCACGGACGGCGGACGACGACGTGGCTGTCCTCCTGTACACCTCCGGCACCACCGGTAAGCCCAAGGGTGCCGCGCTCACCCACGGCGGACTGCGGCACAACACAAAGGCCAATGAGGTCCACGTTCAGCGGATGACGTCGGACGACGTGGTGGTGGGCTGTCTGCCTCTGTTCCACATCTTCGGCCAGATCTGCACGATGAGCGTGGCCGTCTGCAGCGGCGCCTCGCTCACGCTCATCCCGCGCTTCGATCCGCAGACCGTGCTGGACGCCATCGTCCGTGACCGGGCGACGGTCTTCGGGGGCGTGCCGACCATGTACGCGGCGCTGCTGCAGCACTCGACGGACGCGGACGTGTCGACGCTGCGGATGTGCGTCTCCGGCGGCGCCTCCCTGCCGGTGGAGGTGCTGCGCGGCTTCGAGGAGCGCTTCGGCTGCGCGGTGCTGGAGGGCTTCGGCATGTCCGAGACGAGTCCGGTGGTGACGTTCAACCACCTCGACCGGCCCCGCAAGGCCGGCTCGATCGGCACTCCGATCCGGGACGTGGAGGTCCGGCTGCTGGACGACATGGGCCAGGACGTCGCCCCCGGGGAGATCGGCGAGCTGGCCGTGCGTGGCCCCAACCTGATGAAGGGCTACTGGAACCGTCCCGAGGAGACGGCGATTGCCATGCCGGACGGCTGGCTGCGCACCGGCGACCTGGCCCGGCGGGACGAGGACGGCTACCTCTACATCGTCGACCGGAAGAAGGACATGATCATCCGCGGCGGCTACAACGTCTACCCGCGCGAGGTCGAGGAGGTCCTGCACGAGCACCCGGCCGTCGCCCTCGCCGCGGTGGTGGGTGTACCGCATCAGGAGCTCGGCGAGGAGATCGCGGCCGCGGTGGTCCTGCGCCCGGGCGCGCAGGCCACGGCCGAGGAACTGCGGCAGTACGTCAAGGACCGGGTCGCGGCCTACAAGTACCCCCGGGCTGTGTGGCTCATGGACAGGTTGCCCATGGGGCCGAGCGGCAAGATCCTCAAGCGGGAGATCAGCGCGCCGACGTCGCCGGAGCCGAGGGTCTGACTGCTCCGCCAAGAGTGATGGTGCGGCACCGTGTACGGCGCAAAGGACCGTCGGCGTTGAGCTTCCTGGGATGAGTGCCGTCAGTCGTCCTGCGGCGAGGTCTGCCCTGCCAGATGACCCCGCACAGCGACCTCGTGGTGCGCGTGGGTGGCGGAGACGTGGTAGCCGTCGGCGCCGTTCTCCGCCTGGAGCTTCCAGTTGCCGTCGTAGTGGTACGTCGACGAGCCGCGCAGCACCTCCAGGCCCTCCGGGGACTGGTCGACGATCATGTCGATGACGACCGCCGCGTCGCCCAGGTGCTCGGTGAGGGGCTTGACGTCCGGGTTGAGGCTGCCGAAGAGGAAGCCGCGGTAACTGGCGAAGCGGGCCACCTTGGTCAGGTCGTGCGAGCCGTCCTTGTTGAACTGTTCCGGGTAACCCGCGTCCCGCGGGTCCTTGACCTTCAGCAGCTTGCCGGCGTTGTTGTAGGTCCAGCCGTGGAACGGGCAGGTGAACGTGGTGCGGTTGTCGGTCTTCCGGCGGCAGAGCATCGCGCCGCGGTGGCTGCACGCGTTGACCAGACAGTGCAAATCGCCTTGCTTGTCGCGGGAGATGACGACGGGCTGCCGGCCGAGGTACGTGGTGAAGTAGTCCCCGATCTCCGGGATCTGGCTCTCGTGCGCGAGATAGATCCAGTTCCCCTCGAAGATGTGCTTCATCTCCAGCTCGAAGAGCTCCTCGTCGGTGAAGACACCGCGGCGGACGCGGTACACGCCGTCCTCAGGGTCCTCCACGAGGGCGTCTTCGAGGATGGTCCGCGCACGGCTGCGGGCTTCGGCCATGGTCCGTCCCTTCCGGATCGTGTCGGCGACTTGGCTCACCGCCGCGTGTTGCGGCTGCTTTTCAGCACCATGACACCGAGATGAAAGGTCGGCCCTAGGCATTTCCCCAGGGTTGACCCAGGGGGGTATTGATATCCCTGGAGTCTCAATAGGCTGCAATCAAGTATTTGTGGTGTACGGGACTCGCTCTCTACGCTGAGGCGCATTCGAGGGCCCCGAAACAGGAGAGGGGCAGCCCGATGGAGCTCAGGCACCTTCGGTATTTCGCGGCCGTCGCCGAGACGCGTCATTTCGGAAAGGCAGCGGAACATCTGCACATGGCCCAGCCCCCGCTCTCCCAGGCGATACGCCGCCTGGAAACGGAACTGGGCGTGGATCTGTTCACCCGCACCACCCGGCAGGTCGCCCTGACCGGGGCGGGCGAGGTGTTCCGTACCGACGTGGAGCGCATCCTCAAGGCCGTCGACGAAGCGGTGGCCAGGGTCGGGCGCTTCGCGTCGGGAACGGAGGGGGTGCTCAGGGTCGGCCTCACGGGATCCGCCTCGTACCGCCAACTGCCCCTACTCGCACGGCTGGTGAAACGCGAGATGCCGCAAGTGATGCTGGAGGTGCACACCGAGATGCTCACACCCGCCCAGGAGTCGGGGCTGACCGAGCGGCGCCTCGACGTCGGCGTCCTGCGCCCGCCGGTACGGCAGGAGGGGATCGTCCACCGCCCCATCGCCGACGAGCCCCTGGTCGTCGCCGTCCCAGAGGAGCACTGGCTCGGCGAGGCGGACTCCGTCCGCGTGGAGCAGCTGCGGCACGAGAACTTCATCATGTACGGCGCCTCGCTGGGCTCCGTCGTCAACGACGCGGTCGTGCGCAGTTGTCTCGCCTCCGGCTTCTACCCGCACCGCGCCTACGAGGTCACCGAGACCTCCGCCGCGCTGGCGCTGGTCGCGGCGGGGCTCGGTGTCGCCGTGCTCCCGGACTCGATCCGCTCCGCGCCCCGCGAGGGAGTGGTGTGCAAGGGAATCGAGGACGCGCTGTCCGTCCGCCTGGACCTGGCCTGGCGCGAGGACGACGAGTCACCCCTGCTGCTCAATCTCCTGAAAGTGCTGGAGCGGAACGACATGTTTCTTGACGGGCCCCAAGCGGTCGAGGGGGGCGAAGGAGCGGCATGAAGATCGTCGACGTGGAGGCAATCCCTTTCGCCATTCCGTACAAGAAGCCGCTGAAATTCGCGAGCGGTGAGGTGCATACCGCCGACCACGTTCTGGTCCGGGTGCACACGGACGAGGGTCTGACGGGGACGGCTGAGGCACCGCCGCGCCCGTACACCTATGGCGAGACCCAGGAGTCGATCGTCGCGGTGATCGACAAGATCTTCGCGCCGCAGGTTCTGGGACTGACGGCCCTGGAGCGGGAGGCGGTCCACGAGCGCCTGGACCGGACCGTCGGCAACCCGGCCGCCAAGTCCGCGGTCGACATGGCCCTGTGGGACATCCTCGGCCAGGCCGCCGGCATGCCGGTCTCCGGACTGCTCGGCGGCTACACCGACCGCATGCGGGTGAGCCACATGGTCGGCTTCGCGCCCGCCGAGCAGATGGTCGCCGAGGCGGAGCGGATCCGGGACACGTACGGCATCACCACCTTCAAGGTGAAGGTCGGCCGCCAGCCGTACCGCGACGATGTCGCGGCCTGCCGGGCTCTGCGGGAGGCTCTCGGCCCGGACGTCGACCTCTACATCGACGGGAACAGAGGCTGGTCGGTCTCCGATTCGGCCCGGGCGCTGCGCGAGATGGCCGACCTCGGTCTGACCTTCGCCGAGGAACTCTGCCCCGCCGACGACGTGCTGGGCAGGCGCTGGCTGGTCGCCCAGAGCCCCATCCCGTTCATCGCGGACGAGAGTGCCACCCGGGCCGCCGAGGTGACCCGCGAACTGCTCGGCGGCTCCGCCACCGCCATCAGCATCAAGACCGCCCGTACCGGCTTCACCGCCTCCCAGCGCGTCCTGCACGAGTGCGAGGGGCTGGGTGTCGAGGTGGTGATGGGCAATCAGATCGACGGCCAGGTCGGCACGTTGTGCGCGGTCGCCTTCGGCGCCGCGCATCGCACGACCACCCGGCAGGCCGGCGAGCTGTCCAACTTCCTCGACATGACCGACGACCTCCTCACCGAGCCGCTGACCATCGAGTCCGGCACCCTGCGCATCCGCGAGGGCGCCGGACTGGGCATCGACATCGACCCCGACAAGCTGGCTCGCTACCGCGAGGACCGCTGAACTCACCGATTGGGACGGGAAGACAATGACCGACATCATCACCGAGCAGGCCACCGCCGCGGCCTCCGGCGCCGCCGCCACCGAGCGGTTCCGCACCCGGCGGCACTCCGGCGCCGCCGACGTCGACACCCGGCGCGTGGACACGCTCGCCACCGAACTCATCACCGCCGTCCACGATGTCGTCCGCCGCCACAAGGTCACCTACGCCGAGTACGACGCGCTGAAGGCATGGCTGATCCAGGTGGGCCAGGACGGCGAGTGGCCGCTCTTCCTGGACGTGTGGGTCGAGCACGTCGTGGAGGAGGTCGCGAGCGAGAACCGCGAGGGCAGCAAGGGCACCATCGAAGGCCCGTACTACGTCCCCGACGCCCCGCGCCTGCCCGCCGAGGCGACCCTGCCGATGCGGGACGGCGAGGAGGGCACCTCGCTGCTCTTCCAGGGCCGGGTGACGAGCGTGGACGGCACACCGCTGCCCGGCGCCGCGGTGGAGATCTGGCACGCGGACAACGACGGCTACTACTCGCAGTTCGCCCCCGGCCTGCCCGAGTGGAACCTGCGCGGCCACGTCGTAGCCGACGACCAGGGCAACTTCAAGATCCACACCATGGAGCCGGCGCCGTACCAGATCCCGACCGACGGCTCCTGCGGCAGGCTCATCGCCGCCGCGGGCTGGCACGCGTGGCGCCCCGCGCACCTCCACCTGAAGGTGTCGGCGCCGGGCCACCAACTCATCACCACGCAGCTCTACTTCCAGGGTGGCAGCCATGTCGAGGACGACATCGCGCAGGCCGTGAAGCCCGAACTGATCCTGGCCCCCACCCCTGTGGGAGACGGCAGCGGCAACGAGGTCACGTACGACTTCGTCCTCGACAAGGCGTGATGCGCGGTGCTGTTCGCGGTACGGATGGACGTCGCGATTCCGCGCGACCTCGACCCCGAGGTTCGCGCGGACCTGGTGGCACGTGAGAAGGCGTACTGCCACGAACTTCAGAAGTCGGGGGAGTGGGTGCACATCTGGCGGTGCGTCGGGCAGTACGCCAACATCAGCGTCTTCGACGTCGCCGACAACGAGGCGCTGCACCGCCTCCTGTGGAACCTCCCCCTCTTCCCCTACATGAAGGTGGACGTGACACCGCTGGCTCAGCACCCGTCCGACCTGGCCGCCGGTGAGGTCGTGGCGTGATGGACAAGGCGGCGAACAGCCCCACGCCGCACAGGCAGCGCTGAGCGCGCGTCTCAGTGCCGCG
Organism: Streptomyces sp. NPDC050619; assembly: GCF_040654815.1. Lineage (NCBI taxonomy): Bacteria > Bacillati > Actinomycetota > Actinomycetes > Kitasatosporales > Streptomycetaceae > Streptomyces > Streptomyces sp. NPDC050619. The sequence goes on from NZ_JBFAIR010000033.1 coordinate 105,542, forward strand.
TGACCACGTAAGCACCACCCGCCGGAGGCCGCCGTGCGTTCCACCGCCACATGGAGCGAAAGCTCCTCACAGGAGACCGGACAGCGCCCGGAAATCGCCCTTTGCGTACTGCGACCAGTTCTTCGCGTACAACTTCGCGGGGTCGCGCACCGACGGCAGTACTCCCCTGCACCGCGAGGCCGGCGACGTACACGGTGTCTTCTTCGGGCAGTCGTCCTTCGCCACGTACGCCCTGGCCACCGAACGCAACGTGGTGAAGGTGGACCGGGCGGCGCCCCTGGAACTGCTCGGCCCGCTCGGCTGCGGCATACAGACCGGCGCGGGCGGGGTCCTCAACTCACTCAGGCCTGCGGCGGGCAGCAGCATCGCGGTCTTCGGAGCGGGCCCGGTCGGCATCAGCGCCGTCATGGCCGCCGTCGTCGCGGGCTGTACGACCGTCGTCGCCATCGATCTCCAGGACGAGCGCCTCGCGCTGGCACAGGAGTTGGGCGCCACGCATGTGATCAACGGGGCCGCCGCCGACACGGTGGCCGTACTGCGGGACCTCACCGGCGGGCTCGGCGTCGACTACACCCTGGAGATCACCGCGGTCCCGGCCGTGCTCCGGCAGGCCGTCGACGCGCTGAACCAGGGCGGCACCTGCGGACTGATCGGCGCCGCCGCGCTCGGCACCGAGCCAAGCTCGACATGTCCTCGCTGCTCTTCGGCCGCGGCGTGCGCGGGATCGTCGAGGGCGACAGCGTGCCGCGCCTGTTCATCCCGAAGCTCGTCGACCTCTACCAGCAGGGCCGCTTCCCCTTCGACAAGCTGGTGAAGACGTACGCCTTCGAGGACATCAACCAGGCGGTCGAGGACTCCGAGAAGGGCACCACTCTCAAGCCGGTCCTGCCCATCGCCTGACGGACCGGAACCGTCGCACGGAGGTCATCCCCGGCGTCGGCCACGTCGTCCACGCCGTGGGTGCGCCCCAGCACGGGAGCGTCCATCACCCCGGTCGACGCCAGCACGGAACAACCCCTCGGCCAGGTGCCCGAGGGTACCGAGGCCGACATCGACGCGGCGGTCGCCGCCGCCCGCGCCGCTTTCGACGACCCCACGGGCTGGGCGAGTTGGGAGCCGGCGCGGCGCGCCGAGGTGATGGACCGGCTGGCGGACGCGATCGACAAGCGTGCCGACGGATTCGTCGAGCGGGTCAGCGCCCAGAACGGCATGCCGGTCGCGGTCGCCCGGCAGTTGGAGGTCGGCTACCCGAGCGCCGTGCTGCGGTACTACGCGGGGCTGGCCCGCGAGGCAGCCTTCGAGGAGACCACGGCCGGGCTCTTCGGCGGTTCGATCGAGGTCCGCAGGCTGCCGGTCGGGGTCGTCGCGGCCATCGTGCCGTGGAACTTCCCGCAGGCCCTGACCATGTTCAAGATCGCACCCGCGATGGCGGCCGGCTGCACCCTCGTCATCAAGCCGTCCCCCGAGACCGTACTGGACGCCTACCTGCTCGCCGAGGCCGTCGAGGAGGCCGAGGTACCGGCCGGCGTCATCAACATGGTGCAGGCAGGCCGCGAGGCCGGCGCGTACCTGGTGTCCCACCCCGCCGTGGACAAGGTGGCCTTCACCGGCTCCACCGCCGCCGGCCGGGCCATCGCCGAGGTCTGCGGCCGCCTGCTGCGCCCGGTCACGCTGGAGCTGGGCGGCAAGTCCGCGGCCATCGTCCTCGACGACGCGGACCTGGACCTGACGAAGATCGGCGAGGGCCTGTTCGGCGCCACCCTCCTCAACAACGGCCAGACCTGCTTCCTCGGCACCCGCGTCCTCGCCCCGCGCAGCCGGTACGCCAAGGTCGTCGACGCCTTCACGGCCCTGGCCGGCTCACTGAACATCGGCGACGCGAGCGACCCGGCGACCCAGATCGGACCGATGGCCACCGCCCGTCAACGTGAACGCGTCGAGACGTACATCGCCAAGGGCCGCGGCGACGGCGCCCGCCTCACCACCGGCGGCGGCCGTCCCGCCGGCCTGGACCGCGGCTGGTTCGTCCAGCCGACCGTCTTCGCCGACGTGGACAACAGCTCCGTCATCGCCCAGGAGGAGATCTTCGGCCCGGTGCTCTCCCTGATCCCGCACGACGACGTCGACGCCGCCGTCCGCATCGCCAACGACTCCGACTTCGGCCTGGGCGGCACGGTGTGGACGTCGGACCCCGAGCGCGGCGCGGCCGTCGTCCACCGGGTCCGCACCGGCACCATCGGCGTCAACCGCTCCATCCCGGACCCGGCGGCCCCGTTCGGCGGCGTCAAGGCGAGCGGCCTCGGCCGTGAACTGGGGCCCGAGGGGCTGTCGGCCTACCAGCAGACGCAGACCGTGTATGCGTGACGGTGCGTCTTGGCCCTCGGGAGGGCAGGCCTTCCGGGGGGCGAGGCACTGCGGTAAATGTGTCGCGTGTCGTCGCGCGGGTCGGGATACTGCGCCGGTGACCGGTTCCGCACTGCCTCAACTGCTTCGACCTCGTGCCCTGAGGCCCGGAGATCTCGTCGTCATCGCCTCGCTGTCCGGCCCGCTCCATGCCGCTTACGAGCCCGACCTCGAGCAGGCGGTGGTCGTGCTCGAGCGGATGGGATTCCGCGTGCGTCGGGCCCCGCTCCTCGAAGCAGGGCGGCACCATTGGTGGAGCGCGGCTCGGCCGGCGGAGATCGCCGAGGAGTTCAATGGACTCCTGCGTGATCCCGAGGTGCGCGCGATCATCGCGCATGACGGCGGCCAGGCGGCGCTCGGTTACCTGGACCTGATCGACTTCGAGGCGATCACTGCCGACCCCAAGCCGATCCTCGGCTTCAGCGACATCTCGCTGCTGCATCTGGTGCTCTACGCGCGCACGGGCCTGGTCGGCTTCCATACCGACGTGGCCACCCCTGGACTCGGCGGGCACTGGCAGGCTGCGCCCGCAGCGCGCCAAGCGGTGCTTGAGAAGCTCTACTCGACGCTGCTGACCGGCGACGAGGCGATCGGTGCGCTGCCGGCCACCCCGTCGTGGGAGTGCTGGCGTGCCGGTCGCGCCGAAGGCCGGCTGATCGGCGGGGTGATCAATCGCATCGTGCTGGCGCAGGCGACGCCTTACGCGCTGCCGCTCGAATGCTTCGACGGCGCGGTGCTGTTCTGGGAGGAGATGGGCGGCCAGGCGTCGTATGTGTGGAACTACCTACAGGTACTGCGGCACTGCGGCATCCTCGACCGGATCTCCGGCATGGTCGTGGGCGTCCCGCACGAGATCGACGGGCTCGGGGGGCAGGACGCGTCCCCGACCCTCGCCGAGATAGTCCTCGACGTCCTCGGCGACCGTGACATCCCGGTCCTGGGCAACGTCGAGTTCGGACATGCCGGCCCGAATCTGCCGATGCCGGTCGGCATCCGTGTCGGCCTGGACACGCGGCAGCGGACACTGTCACTGCTCGAACCGGCGGTACGGCCGCACGCGATGACGGGACCGGTCGGCTGAGCAACGCGGATCAGTGAGCGGACGGCCACCTTACTCGCGTAGCCGAGAACGGTACTCGCCCGGTGCCGCATCGCCGTCCTGAAACAAAGCGGCGACGGCGTCTTCCTTGCCCGCGGGAGCGGGAGCGGGGGCGGGGAGCAGCCCGGCTTCAGGACGCCGAGCGCCGCTCGAACACCACGTCCCGCGCCGTCCCCAGCGCCGTCGCCACCGCGCCCAGCAGCACCGCATCCTCGCCCAGCCGGCTGGGCACGATCTTCGGCCGCAGCGGCGTGAGGGTACGCAGGGTCTCGCGCACCGGACGCAGCAGCAGGTCGATGCTGTGGCCCACGCCCCCGCCGAGGACCACCAGATCGGGGTCGAGCACCGCGGCGGCCGACGCGACCGCGTGGGCGATCCGCTCGCCCTCCAGCTGAACCGCCCGCACCGCGGGGGGATTTCCCTGCCGTGCCGCGTCGAACACGGCCTTCGCGGTGAGCTGCTGCCCGGTCATCCCGAACTGCCGCGCCGCCTCGACGACGGCCACGCCCGCCACCGCGTCCTCCAGCGTCTGGGGCTTCTGCTGCCCCGGCCACGGCAGGAAGCCGATCTCCCCGGCCAAGCCGTGCGCGCCCGTGAACAGCCGCCCCTCACTGACGACGCCCATGCCGAGACCGGTACCGATCATGATGTACGTGAACAGGCGGCTGCCCGCGCCGACGCCGAAGGCGTACTCACCCAGGGCCGCGAGGTTGGCGTCGTTGTGCACCTCCAGCGGGATGCCGAGTTCCTCACGCATCCGGTCGAAGAGGCCCGCCCGGCCCCATCCGGGCAGCTGCGTCGCGTACCGCACCCGGCGCTGCTTCTCGTCGTACACGCCGGGCGTGCCCACCACCGCGTGCGCCACCTCGTCCGCGCCGACACCGGAGTTGGCGACGACCTGCTGTGCCGTGGAGACCACCAGGTCGGCCATGGCCCCCGAGCTGCGCGCCCGGTTGCGCACATCGGCGCGCGCGACCAGGGCGCCGTCCAGATCGGCGACGGCCACGCGCAGCCAGCCGCGGCCGATGTCGACCCCGAGGGCGTATCCGGCCGCGGGATCGGGGGCGTACAGGACGGCCACCCGGCCGCGCTCCGGTGCGTGGGTGCCCACCTCGTGGACGAGCCCGGCCTCCTCCAGCGCCGCGAGGGCGCTGGAGACCGTCGGCTTCGACAGGCCTGTCTCGCGGGCGAGTTGGGCGCGCGAGGCGGCGCCGGTGCGCAGCCGGTCGAGGAGCAGTCGCTCGTTGGTGCTGCGCAACCGCTGGCGGTTCCAGGGCTGTTCCGGCTGCTCGGAGTCGTCGTCGGCGGACATCGCACCATTCTCACGCATTCATGACACCCACTTGACGCATCTAGTAAGGGTACTTAACTTTATCGCCCAGTAAGCCTCGCCGGGCGAGCCAAGGGGAGCCCAGCGCCGGCCGGTCACCCGCCGCCCTTGTCCGAAGGCCGCCAACAGACGTCGGCCCTCACGTCGTATTTCTCCCCGCGTCTTGCTTCAGGAGGACCCATGTCCGGCAGTCCGCCACCCAACGGTGGTTTCGTCCGCAGCGTCGGCCTGTTCCAGGCCACCGCCATCAACATGAGCCAGATGTGCGGCATCGGGCCGTTCGTGACGATCCCGCTGATGATCGCCGCGTTCGGCGGCCCGCAGGCGATCATCGGCTTCGTCGCGGGCGCCGTGCTGGCGCTCGCGGACGGACTCATCTGGGCCGAGCTGGGCGCGTCGATGCCCGGCTCGGGCGGCAGTTACGTGTATCTGCGCCAGGCCTTCCAGTACCGCACCGGCCGCCTCATGCCGTTCCTGTTCGTGTGGACGGCGATGCTCTTCATCCCGCTGATCATGTCCACGGGCGTGGTCGGTTTCGTCCAGTACCTGGGCTACCTGGCCCCCGACATGGGCAGGACAACGGGCGATCTCATAGGTCTCGGCATCATCGCCCTGGTGGTCGTCCTGCTCTGGCGGGGCATCGAGCACATCGCCCGCATCACCGCCGTCATGTGGACGGTCATGATCACCTCGGTCGTCCTGGTGATCGTGGCCGCGGCGACCGACTTCAGCGCGCACCTGGCCTTCACCTACCCGGCGCACGCCTTCGACTTCGCGAGCAACCACTTCTGGATCGGCTTCGCCGCCGGCCTGACGATCGGTATCTACGACTACCTGGGCTACAACACGACCGCGTACATGGGCGCGGAGATCAAGGACCCGGGCCGTACGCTGCCCCGCTCCATCGTCTTCTCGATCCTCGGCATCATGGCGATCTACCTGCTCCTCCAGATCGGCACCCTCGGCGTCATCGACTGGCACCGGATGACCGACCCGGGCGACATCGCCTCCACGTCCGTGGCCTCGGCGGTCATGGAGGAAACCTGGGGCAAGGGCGCCGCGGACACGGTCACCGTCCTGATCCTCATCACCGCGTTCGCCTCGGTCTTCACCGGTCTGCTGGGCGGCTCGCGCGTTCCCTACGACGCCGCCCGTGACCGGGTCTTCTTCCGCCCCTACGCCAAACTGCACGCCCGGCACCGCTTCCCGACGCTGGGCCTGGCGACCATGGGCGTCATCACGGCGATCGGCTTCCTGATCGGCCGCCACACCGACCTGGCCACGCTCATCCAACTCCTCACCACGGTCATGGTGATCGTCCAGGCGCTGGCCCAGGTGCTCGCCCTCTCGGTCCTCCGCAAGCGCCAACCGACCCTCCATCGCCCGTACCGCATGTGGCTGTATCCGCTGCCGAGCTTCCTCGCCCTCGCGGGCTGGCTCACCATCTACGGATACGCGGACAAGAACTCCCCGGGCCGCCACCCCATCGAATGGTCCCTTGCGTGGCTCGCCCTCGGCTGTATCGCCTACGTCATCTGGGCGCGCCTGGAGAAGGTGTGGCCCTTCGGACCGAAGGAGATCTCGGAGGAGTACCTGACCGCACCGACCCCGGATGCGGAGCCCGCGGGGACGTGAGGACACACGGACGGTCTTTCGCGGTCAGCCGGTGATGTGCGCCTTGGCGGCGGAGAGCACTGCTTGCCGTTGCCGGTGGCGCTGTTCGTACTCCAGCACCTGGCGGGCCTGGTGGGACGGAGCGTCCTCCAGGCTCGCTCTGATCTCGTCCGGGGCCATGGCGTCGTAGCCGAGCCACGGCTGTTCTTCGTGCAGTTGCTCGATGGCGTCCAGGATGCGCTTCCGGTTCGCGTGCGCGCGCTCGTAGCCCTCGATCACCGTCAGCTCCAACTGGGACAGCGAGGGCAGCCGCCTCTCGATCTCCTGCGTGCCGAGTCGGCCGAACCCGGGAATCGGCAGATCCTCCTCCCGCCTGACCGCTCCCAGGATTTCCTCGGCCATGGGACCGGCGTGGGGTGTCTCCCGCACCCCGCCCTCGGCCGCACCCCGGGCCCACCGGACGCCGCGCTGGGCCACGTCCTGTGCCTGATCGAAGACGGTCCGCATCGTCTGGGCCGCCGCGCCGGCCAAACCGCCGTTCCGGCTCTCAGCCGGGCCGAAGCCGTTGGTGGATGCCGCCATGACGCGGGCTTGTTCGGCGAGGCTGTCCTCCAGCACCTGAAGCAGTTCCTCGTCCTGGCGGCGCAGCGCGCCGAGCAGGTCGGCGGTGGGCTCGTCGTCCGCTTGCTCGGCGAGGACCTCCCCGGCCCGGCACGCCGCCAGTGCCCGCGCCGCAGCGGCGTACTCGTCCTCCGCGTTCCTCAGCAGCCGTCGCGCATCGGCCGGGCCCCCGCCGGGCAGCACTCCCCGGACCACCACCGACCCGATCGTCAGCGGCAGCATCACCGTGCGCACCGCACCCCGCGAGACGGACCGCGTCACACCGACAGCGGTGCCCATCAGGCCCCGGCGGTGCAGTTCGCGCTCCTGGCGCCGAATGCGCTGCACGCTGATCTGGACTTCGGCGGCCTGGCGCTCGAGCATCTGCCGGTACGGGCCCGGCGGCGTGACCGTCACATCCGCCCGGAACCGGTCGAGGACCGCGACATGAGCCTGGCGCGCATCCTCCAGCACCGGTACGAGTTCTTCCGCCATCACTGCCATGAGGTGCTCCTGAGTGAGGAATGGGGCGGCAGTCCGCCGCATACGGCAAGCGGCTGCCCTGCGGATTCTCATGGCTGGGCAACCGGCACCATCCTGTGGGATCCACGCCGGGATCGCCCGGCGAGCCGGGGCGGTACCACCTGCGGCTCACCGGGCCGCACGGTGCTGCCTGCGCGGATGAGGGACATGCCGCCTTGGCCCATCCGGGTGACGGGCAAACCGCCGTGCGGCGCGTCTGCGGGCCGGCGTGCGCTCTTCCTGTCACACACAGCCGGTTGTCCCGGTCATCACTGTGTATCCGAGGCTCCCTCCACCGCGCTACCGAGGCCTGAAGGAGAAGACACATGTCTCTGCCCCTCCCGTTCGTCATCGATCCCCACGGCGCCGACCGGCACACGGAACACCAGGCTCTGCGGGCTCGTGGTCCGGCCACCCGCGTGGACATCCTCGGCCTGTCCGCCTGGGCGGTCAGTGACCCCGCCCTCCTCAAGACCCTGCTCACCAGCTCTGATGTCTCCAAGAACGGCCGCGCCCACTACCCGGCTTTCGAGGAGACGACCCAAACGTGGCCGCTCGCCCTGTGGATCGAGGTGCAGAGCATGCTCACGGCGTACGGCGCGGACCACCGCCGATTACGGCGGATGGTCTCCCCCGCCTTCAGCGCACGTCGCATCGCCCAGCTGAAGCCGACCGTCGAGGCCATGGTCACCGAACTGATCGACGACCTTGCCGCGGTGCCGGCCGGCCAGGCGGTGGATCTGCGCCAGCGACTGGCCTACCCGCTGCCCATCAACGTGATCGGCCACCTGATGGGCGTGCCGGAAGACCAGCGGGACGATTTCCGGCAGATCGTCGACAACGTCTTCGACAGTACGCTCACGCCTGAGCAGGCCCAGGCCAATACCGCGCGTCTCTTCGAGAGCACCGACCAGTTGATCGCCACCAAGCGCGGCAACCCCGGTGACGACATGACCTCTTTCCTCATCGCGGCCCGCGACGAGGAATCGGACGGCTCGGGCTTCACCGATGTGGAACTGCGCGACACGCTGATCCTCATGATCAACGCCGGGTACGAAACGACCGTCAACGTCATCGACCAGGCTGTCTTCGCCTTGCTGACCTCGCCCGACCAGCTTCACCTCGTCCGCACCGGCCAAGCCGCCTGGGATGACGTGGTGGAGGAGACCCTGCGCATCGAGCCCGCCATCAAGTACTTGCCGATGCGCTTCGCCGTGACCGACATCGACCTGCCCGACGGGCAGACCATCTCCGCGGGGGACCCCATCCTCGCCGCGTACGCCGCCGCCAACCGTCACCCGGAGTGGCACGGGCCCGACGCCGACACCTTCGACGTCACCCGCAAGGTCAAGGACCACTTGGCGTTCGGCTACGGCGTGCACTTCTGCCTGGGTGCTCCCCTGGCCCGTCTCGAAGTCGCAGAAGCCCTGCGACAGCTCTTCGGGCGTTTCCCGACCATGTCGCTCGCGGTACCGGCCGACGGTTTGCAGCCGATACCGACCCTCATCAGCAACGGTCACCAGGAACTCCCCGTGCGGCTGCGCGCCGTCGACTAGCTCGTTCTGTCTTTACGCAGGCTGTGCGCCTTCGGGGGTGCTTGCGGTCACCCCCGGGGGAACATGACAGCGTCGGCCGCGTCGACGAACGGCGCGGCCATGCCGGCAAGTGCCGACGCGCCCTGGGCGAAGGGCGTCAGCGGGTCGATCGAGGCCGACTGGGTGTGCGGGTCGCCCTGGCCCCGCGAGTCCCTCCCGTCGGCCAGGGCGGACGTGCCGCTCTGGAGAGCGGTGAGGACCATGAGCAGGACAGCGGCGCGCTGGCAGGTACGGATTCGCATGCCAGCTTCAACGAGGTGCTTGATGCCTGGTCACCGGTTTGCCGGAAGTGTGATCTAAGGGGTAGCTGCCGGGCGTGGAGTCACCGGAAGGCGCCGTGTCATCCCTTCGGTGGACGCCCTGGGGCGATGCCTCCATGACCCAACCTCGATGACCCTGTTGGCAAAAAGGGGGACCTGGCAACACCTCCCGGACGGGGTCCACCACTCCTGACCTGGCCCGCCGCCGACCGCAGACTCGTACCTGTCCTTCACGACAACCGCGGTCAGGAGTAAGGGAAATGACGGAACACACACGACGCAACGTGCTGCGCGGCGCGGCGGCGATGGCGGCAGCGGGCGGACTGGCCGGGGCCGGAGCGGGGTCCCAGCCGGCCGTCGCGGCACCCCAGGAGACGGCGACGCGGCACCTCCCGTTCCTGGCGGGGGCGTTCAAGCCCGTCACCGAGGAACTGACGGCCTTCGACCTGCCGGTCACCGGGCGCATCCCGCGCGAACTGAACGGGCGTTACCTGCGCAACGGACCCAACGTCCTCGGCCTGGAGGACCCGCGCGCCCACCACTGGATGCTCGGCGAAGGCATGGTGCACGGCGTCCGGCTGCGCGAGGGCCGCGCCGAGTGGTACCGCAACCGCTGGGTGCGCTCCTCCCAGGTGGCGAAGAAGCTGGGCGAGCCCTACCCGGGACCCGTGCCGCCGGACGACTTCCCGGCCAACACCCATGTGATCCCGTACCGCGGGCGGATCCTCGCGCTCCAGGAGAGCGGGCCGCTGCCGTACGAACTGGACGACGAGCTGAACACCGTTGGCACGTACGACTTCCGGGGCACCCTCGAGGGCCCGCTCACCGCGCACACGAAGTACGACGTGCACGCGGGTGAGTTGCACGCCATCGCCTACTACCCGACCTGGGACCATGTCCGCCACCTGGTCATGGATCCGACGGGGCGGGTGTCGCGCACCACGAAGATCCCGGTGGCCGACGCGCCGATGATCCACGACTTCGCGCTCACCGAGAAGCACGTGGTGATCCTCGACATGCCGGTCACCTTCGACCCGGCCGCCGCCGAGCGCGGTGACATCGTGCCGTACATCTGGAACCGGAAGCACCCGGCGCGGGTCGGCGTCCTGCCGCGGGCGGGCGGTGCGGTGCGCTGGTTCGAGGTGGACCCGGTCTACTACTCGCACACCCTCAACGCGTATGAGGAGGGCTCGAACATCGTCATCGACATGACGAACTTCGACGCACCCTTCCACGTCGCAGGCCGCGGCTCGGGCGGGCCCTACGGGGCGGGCACCGCCAGGCTCGACCGCTGGACGATCGACCTGCGCCGCGGCCGGGTCCGGACGAGGACTCTCGACGACCGCCCGCAGGAATTCCCGCGCGTCAACGAGGCGTTGGTGTCCCGACGGCACCGCTACGGCTACTCGGCCGCCGCCGCCGAGATGACGCTGGCCTATGTGACGGCGGACGGCAACCCGCCCGACCGCGCGTTCAGCAGTGCGCTCATCAAGCACGACCTGCTGCGCGGCACGAGCCAGGTCCACCGGCTGCCACGGGACGCCGCGGCGAGCGAGGCGGTGTTCGTGCCGTCCGACCCGAACGACCCGAAGGCGGCCGAGGACGACGGATACGCGATCGCCTACGTCCACAATCCCGACCGCGGAGCCTCCGACCTGGTGATCCTCGCGGCCCAGGACTTCACCGGTGAGCCGGTCGCCCGGATCCACCTGCCGGGGCGCGTGCCGCTGGGCTTCCACGGCAGCTGGATTCCCGACGCATGACGGCCCGCGCGTGCGGTGCGGCCGGAGGCGCTCCGGGGGTTCCGGTTGCGAGAGCCGAACTGGGGTTGCCCCAACGGAGTTTGGCGGACCCGACGGCTAGGCGTTCGGCATCGGACCGTCGGGAGGGTCCGGGGGCGGGTCCTTGCGCAGGGTCGTGGTGATGGCCTCGCCGATGTCTCTGGTGAGGGCGGGCCGTTCACCGGTCACGCCGAGTTCCTCGGCCAGGGTGGTGGCGTGGAGGTCGACGGTGGCCTCGACGAGATCGGCGAGCACCGCCGCCGCCGTGCGGCCCCGGACCCACGCCGTGGCCGCGACGACCACGGCGACGAGCAGCGCCGGCCACCACCACGCGCCCAGGATCAGGTACAGCGGGGCCCATCCGGCGAGCCGGGAAGCGGCACCGTACGCCTCGCGAGCCGAGACGAGTTCGGACCGGACCGCATCGGGTACCACCAGCCAGAGCCGGGGCCACGCGGAGCCGAGGTCCAGGTCGTAGGCGTCGTACACACGCTGGTCGACGGCGTGGAAGCGGTCGCCGATCCAGGTGGGCCGCCGAGGCCGTACCAGAGCGATGGTGTCGCGCCGTTCGGTCGCCCTGGCGAGGTCGGAGCGGGTCCCGGCCGCCTCGCACGCCGCGTCGGCCTGCCGCCACCGCCGGACGCGGCGCCGGACGAGGGCGCGTGCCGGCCACTGGTCACCTCGCATGGTCCACAGTCGCTCGACGGCGACAGCCGACGCTCCGGCGCACAGGCCGGCCAGCGCGGCCGCCGCCAGTACACCGGCGGCCACGAGCAGGATCGCCCCGGCGTTCGAGGCCCCCGGGTGGGCGGCCAACCGGTCGACGGCCTGCTGGAGTTCACCCGGGTTCAGCGCGTCACCGTGTCCCAGTACCGCGGCGGCGACCACGCAGGCGAGGTAGCACACCCCGGGCAGGACGAGCAGGCCCAGCCACTTCTCGGCCGCCTTGCCGGCGAGGGCGGCCAGGAACGTGCTCACAGCCGGACCCGGCCGTAGACGAAGGGCCGGCCCGTCACCGCGCACACGGGGGCTTCCGGTCGCAGCTCCGTGCTCGACACCCTCTCGCAGGGGTGGGCGGCGGGGCAGGTCCACCGGTGGACGACGGGACGGCCGCCGCCGGCCCCGGGCAAGGACTGATAGTTCTTCGCGGCCGTGGTCACGATCCCGAAGCCGGCCGCGGCCATCCGGTCGTCCAGCGTGTCGAGCCGCTGTTCCAGCACGGAGCGTGACACGGGCTCGCCTCCGCGCAGCGCCGTCAGGATCGCCGTGACGAGTTCCTCCGCGCCCGCCTGACGGGCCGCCTCCTCCAGTTCGCCCTCACCCATGAGGGTGCACACCCGGCCGAGCCGTTCCGCGAGTTCGTCCACCGAGGAGCTCCCTGCCGTCGTGATCGCCGTATCCCCTGACAAATACCGGAGTTGGGGACTCTACGGGGCGACGGTGACGGGACGCACCTCGCTACGGTAGGGGCGCGTGTGCCGGGTGCCGAACTAGGAGGACGTGTTGGGAAAATGGAAGCGCGGCCGACTGCTGTTCGCGGCGTCCCGCCACGAGGGGTCGCACAAGGACCCCTCCGCGGTTCTGGAGGGACTGCTGGAACTGGTGGCCGCCGATCCACAGGACCTCCAGGTGGCGCTCAACGCGGCGGAGATGTTCTCCGTGCGCGCCCAGCTCAGGACCGGCGGTGAACGAGAAGCGGATCTCGCGGCATCGGTCGCCCTGTTCCACCGCTGCGTCGCGCTGGCGCCCGCGGGCCACCCCCTGCGCCGCCAGGTCTTCTACGGTCTGGGCCGGGCGCTGTTCTGGGCGGCGGCGGACACGGAGTCCCCGGAGGCCGCCGCCGAGTCCGTGCACGCCTTCCGCGAGGCCGTCGCCGCCACGCCGCAGGGCGACGCGGTCCGCCCGCTGTACCAGTTCTTCCTGGCTCTCCAGCTCGGTACGTACTTCGAGCGGAGCGGGGACCGGAACGCGGTGGTCGAGGCCGTGCACGTGGCGCGCGAGGGCTACGCCTCCGCCCCGCTCCGCAGCTCGGACCGTCCTCGGTGCCGGACTGTCCTGATCACCTCGCTGCGCTTGCTGGCCGACGCCACCGCACAGGTCGAACCGCTCCACGAAGCCGTCGGCATCGCGCGCGAGGCGGTGTCCGAGGCCGGCGGCGCCGGCGAACGTGCGGGGGCACAATTCGATCTCGCCCGCGCGCTCAAGGCACTGCACGCCGCCACGATGGACACGCAACTGCTGTTCGAGGCGGTGGAGGTGAGCGGTCAGTGCGTGCAGGCCACGCCGGGGCGGCACCCCGAATTCGTCCAGCGCTGCGTACTTGGCGCATCCGTCTTGAGGATGCTCGCCCAGGATCGAAGAGACCCCGGCATGATGCGTGGCGCTATCGACCTGATGACGACGACCATCGAGACCCAGCCGGTCGACGACGAGCGGGCCGGGATTCTCCTCGACCTCACCTCCGCGCTGCTCTCCCTGCACCTCATGACCCAGGAGCCGCACGTGCTGAGGGACGCGGAGGAGACAGCCCGCATGGCTGTGACCGCCGCCCCCGAAGGCGGCGCCGAGCGCAATGAAGCACGCTTCCAGCTGGCGCAGGTCCTGCTGTACGGCGCCGGCCTGGACGTGGGCAGCACCGACACCGAGGCGTTGCACCAGGCGCTCGGGTTGTTCCGGGAAGTAGCCGCCGCCACGCCGCTCGATCATCAGGAACGGGGCGATCGCCTGTGGCATCTGGGCATCGTCCTGCGCGATCTGGCGGACCGCGGGGAAGGCACCGCGCGGCGCCGCGAGGCGCGGGATGCCTTCGCACAGGCGGCGTCGAGTACCGGGCCGGCCATCGTACGGATCACGAGCTTCGAGAAGCTGGGCACGATGGAGGCGGCCCTGGGCGACACGCAGGCCGCGCTCGCCGCCTACGAAGCCGCCGTCGCCCTGCTGCCACAACTCACCCCGGACTGGCTGTCGTACGCGGGCAGTATCCAGGGGATCAGAAGCCTCGACGGGCTGCCGGCCGCCGCCGCGTCCGCGGCTGTGGAGCTGGGCAGACCGGAACGGGCCGTCGAGCTCCTGGAGTTGTCGCGCGGTGTCCTCCAGGGCCGGTCGCTGGAGGCCCGTGACCTCAGGGAGCTGCGGCAGCGGTCACCGGAACTCCATGCCGAGCTCACGCGGCTGCGCGCCGACCTCAACGCCGGTGCCCTCGACGGGAACTGGGACGAGCTGCTGAGCCGGATCCGGAGCCTTAAGGGTATGGAAGGGTTCCTGCTGCCGCCCTCCGTTCACGCGCTGCGGCTCCACGCCGAGCAGGGTCCCGTGGTGATCGTGAACGTCAGTGAGCATCGCGGCGACGCGCTCGTCCTGTCGGCGGACGCGGCGCAGCCGGTCCGGACGGTCCCGCTGACCGGACTGACCCGGGCCGCCGTGCACCCCTGGCTCGGGCGGCTGACCCATGCCGTCTCCGCGGCCGCGCACGCCACATCGCTGCCCGCGCGGCGGCAGGCCCAGCGGGACCTCGACGAGGTCCTGCGCTGGCTGTGGGACCACGTCACGGCGCCCGTGCTCGACGCGCTGGGCCTCACCGACCCGTCCGGTGTGCGGCCCCCGCCCCGCATCTGGTGGTGCCCCGTGGGCGTGATGGCCTACTTCCCGCTGCATGCCGCCGGACACCACGACGGCGGCGGGGCAACGGTGATGGACCGGGCCGTCTCCTCCTACACCACGACCGTGCGCGCCCTGGCACACCGGACGCCCACGGCAGCCGGTGCGGCCCCCGGTGCGCTGATCGTCGCGGTGCCCGACGCCGAGGGCGCGCCCTCGCTGCCCGGCGTGACGGCGGAGGTCGCGGCCCTCACCGAGCTGCTGCCGTACGCGCTGGTCCTGTCCGGCGCGCAGGCCACGTACGAGAACGTCGTCTCGGCGCTGCCCTTCCACGCCGTCGCCCACCTGTCCTGCCACGGCGTCACCGACTGGGAGAACCCCGCCGCCGGCACGCTGCTGCTGCACGACCACCTCACCCGGCCGCTGACCGTGGAGCAGATCTCGGCCATGGACCTGCCCGGGGCGGACCTCGCGTACCTGTCGGCATGCAGCACCTCGTTCACGCACCTGGCCACCGTCGACGAGGCTGTGCACATCACGGGGGCGTTCCAGCTCGCCGGATACCGGCACGTCATCGGCACGCTCTGGTCGGTCAACGACGCCACCTCGGCGGAG
Source organism: Streptomyces sp. NPDC050619 (assembly GCF_040654815.1). Lineage (NCBI taxonomy): Bacteria > Bacillati > Actinomycetota > Actinomycetes > Kitasatosporales > Streptomycetaceae > Streptomyces > Streptomyces sp. NPDC050619. The sequence goes on from NZ_JBFAIR010000033.1 coordinate 120,958, forward strand.
ATCACGCGGGCGACGTACGCCGGGCTGACCCATGGGGGCAGCACGGCACCGCACACCGAGTCGTCGGCACAGGCGCTGCATGGGGCCGTACGGGACCTGCGCGACCGGTATCCGGCCAGCCCGTCCCTGTGGGCGGGGCACATCCACGTCGGCCGCTAGGGCCTGTGTCGAAAGTGGCGCCTGCCGGGCGACGCCTGGCACGCTCCCCCACTGCCTTAAGGGCGTGGGAGGTGCCCCCACTCGCCGCACCGGGCGAATGCCCAAGTACGTCCAGTACGAGGGTCTCCGCCCGGCACGCCGAGAGCACGCACCAGACGCCGCCCGGCCCGCCCTTCGGGCGGACGACGCCACTTTCGACACAGGCCCTAGCACCCCCGCCGTGACCGATCGCCGCGCACGGGGCGACGGAATCGCCCTCGACCTGGTGGTCAGCTCTTGTGCTGTGGATGGGGCCTTACCAGGCCGCTTTGGTAGGCGATGACGACGAGTTGGGCGCGGTCGCGGGCGTTGAGCTTCGTCATCGCTCGTTGGATGTGGCTGCGGATGGTCAGGGGGCTCAGGACGAGCTCCTCGGCGATCTCCGCGTTGGACTTGCCGTGCGCCGCCAGGGCCATGACCTCGCGTTCGCGTTCGGTGAGGGCGCTCAGGAGTTCGGGGAGGGCGATGAAGTCGTCGGTGTCCGGGGTGGCCAGGAAGCGGTTGATGAGGGCTCGGACGGCGGTGGGGGAGAGGAGGGAGTCGCCTGCCGCGATGGTACGGACGCTCGACAGAAGGACGTCGGCGCTGACGTCCTTGCCCAGGAAGCCGCTCGCGCCGGCGCGCAGGGCCTTGGCGACGTTCCTGTCGTTCTCGAAGGTCGTGAGGATGAGGATGCGGGTGTCGGACAGTTCCGGTCGGGAGCAGATGTCGGCGGTGGCGGTCAGCCCGTCGACGCCCGGCATGCGGATGTCCATGATGACCACATCGGGCCGGTGCATGCCGGTGAGCTCGATGGCCTCCTGACCGTCGGCTGCCTCCGCCACGACGGTCATGTCCGCAACCGAGTCGATGAGGATGCGGAAGGTTCCCCTGAGCAGGGCCTGGTCGTCGGCGAGCAGGACGCGGATGGTCATGTGGCGGCGCTTTCGTCGGGGCTGTCGAGCGGATCGGGGCTGTTGAGCGGAAGGGAACAGGCGACTTCGAAGCCGCCCCGCGGGCGTCGGCCGGCGTTGAAGGTGCCGCCCGCGGACAGGGCGCGCTCGCGCATGCCGAGCAGACCGAAACCGTGCCCGGAGCCGGCATCGGGCGCCGGGCGGTCGGGGGCGGTCTCGTTGGTGATGGTCAGGGTCAGGTAGTGGGGCGTGTAGGCGAGGCGGACCTGCGCGGTGCGGGTGGCGGCATGCTTGGTGACGTTGGTGAGTGCTTCCTGGATGATCCGGTAGGCCGTCAGATCGAGTCCGGGGGTGAGCCGGCGCGGCTGTCCCTCGACGGTGACGGTCACCTCCAGGCCGGCCGCCGAGCAGGCGTCGACCAGGGCGGGCACCTGCCGCAGCCCTGGTGCGGGAGTCACCTCGTCGTCCGAGGTGTCGGTGTCCTCGCGCAGGAGTCCCACGGTGGCCTTGAGTTCGCGCAGGGCCGCGGCAGTGGTCTGGGGCAGCTTGTCCATGATCTCGAAAGCCTGGTCGGGGTCGGTCCGTGCCAGGTGGGCGGCGGTGCCGGCCTGGGCGTTGGCCAGGGTCAGGTGATGGGCCACCACGTCGTGCAGTTCCCGTGCGATGCGCATGCGTTCCTGGATCACCCGGTGGCGTGCCTCTTCCTCGCGCTGACGGTCGGCGTGCTCCGCACGGGCCGCGGCGTACTCGCGGCGTACCCGGATGTAGCTGCCGAAAGCCGCGGACAGCAGAACCCATGCCGCCGGGTTGACGATGGCCAGGATCAGGGAGTTGTGGAACGAGGTGAGGAACAGCCCGGTGACGACCATGCCGGTGGCGGCCGTCAGCGCGCTGTTCCAGGTGGTTCGGCGAGGGGTCCGCACACTGGTGGAGTACTGCGCGACCAGGAGCGGGCCCATCAGCAGGGGCGTCAGGAGGTAGCCGAGGGCACCCTGGGCCATGGTGCACAGAGTGGTCGCGGCGAGGACGGGAAGCGGGCGGCTGTGCCGCCGGCGGAGCACGACGCAGGCGACCGCGGACAGGGCGACACCGGGCCACACCGGCAGCGGCTCGGACATGACCGCCCGGGTGACGACGACCCCGGAGACGGTGCAGGCGAACAGCAGGACCAGCGCCGTCGCCTCGACGGCTTGGGGACGGGCCGCTGCCCGGCGCTGCCAGCTTGTGCTCATCACACTCCGAGATGGGTTCAACAGGTGGTGCGTGACTCATCGTGCGTGACTCATGGTGCGTGACTCACCTCAGGTACGGGCCGGCTCCTGCGACGGTGCGGGCTCCCTGCTCGCCCCTCCGGCGCCCTGTGCGGGCTGCGCGGTGAGCCCGGCGCCCTCGACGTCCACGCGGGGCAGCACCCTGTCGAGCCAGTGAGGCAGCCACCACGCCTTGTCGCCGAGCAGGGCCAGCACCGCGGGCACGAGCGCCATGCGCACCACGAAGGCATCGAACAGCACCGCGATGGCGAGGCCGAAGCCGATGGTCTTGATCATCGACTCGCCGGAGCCGATGAAGCCCGAGAAGACCGCCATCATGATCACCCCCGCGGCGACGACCACCCGCGCACTGTGCCGGAAGCCGGTGACGATGGCCTGCGCGGGCCGGTCTCCGTGGACGTACGCCTCCCGCATACGGGTCACGAGGAAGACCTCGTAGTCCATGGCCAGACCGAAGACGATGCCCACGAGGAAGATCGGCATCAGGCTCATGATCGGACCCGCCTGCTCGACCCCCAGCAGTTCCGCGCCCCAGCCCCACTGGAAGACCGCCACGACCGCACCGAGGGACGCCAGAACCGACAGCAGGAACCCGAAAGCGGCCTTGATGGGCACGAGCACGGAACGGAAGACCACCAGGAGCAGTATCAGGGCCAGAGAGACGATGACGACCAGGTACGGCACGAGCGCGTCCTGAAGCGCCTGCGCGACATCGATGTTCATCGCGGTACTGCCGGTGACCTCGAAAGTCGCCCCCGTCTCCCGCTCGAGGTCCGCGCGTTCGGCACGGATCGTCTGCACGAGGGTCTTCGTGTCCTCGTCGTTCGGGCCGGTGGCCGGAACCGCCGAGAAGAGCGCGGCGTCACCTGCCGCGTTGAACCGGGCCGAAGAGACCGATACGACCCCGTCGGTGGTGCCGATCTCCTTGGCGATGCGGCTCACGGCTTCCTTGGGCCCCGCTACGCCCTTGACGTCCACGACAACCGTCAGCGGCCCGTTGAAGCCCGCACCGAAGCCGTCCGCGAGCGCGTCGTAAGCGCGCCGCTCCGTCGACGAGGTGGGCTTGGACTCGTCTCCCGGCATGCCCAGTTCCAGGTGCGCGGCGGGCAGGGCGAGGGCGCCCAGGCCCGCGATGCACGCCACCAGCACGGCCACCGGGCGGCGCAGCACGAACCGCGCCCACCGGGACCCGCCGTTGTCCGTGCCGTCAGTCCGCTGACCGGTCGGGAGGCCGCGCCCCCGCTCGGTGCGGGAGAGCACCGCGTTGGGCCACATTCCGAGCAGCGCCGGGACCAGGGTCAGGGCGATCAGGACGGCGACGACCACGGCGCCGGCCGCGCACAAGCCCATCTTCGTCAGCATCGGAACACCGATCACCGACAGTCCGGCCAGCGCGATGACGACCGTCAGGCCGGCGAAGACCACGGCGGAGCCGGCCGTGCCGACCGCCAGGCCGGTCGCCTCGCGCGGATCGTGGCCGTTCGCCCGTTCCTCCCGGTAGCGGGAGACCACGAACAGGGCGTAGTCGATGCCGACCGCGAGTCCGAGCATCGTGGCGAGCGTCCCGGTGGTCAGGGAAAGGCCGAAGGTGCTGCCCAGCGCCATGATGGAGGCCATGCTCACTCCCACACCGACGACGGCGGTGAGCAGGGGCAGGCCGGCAGCCGCGAGGGATCCGAAGGTGATCAGCAGGACGACGGCGGCGAGAGCGATGCCGATGACCTCGGAAGAGCCGCCCGCCTCGGGCTGGGTGGCCAGTGCGCTGCCGCCGACCTCAACCGTGAGGCCGGAGTCGCGGACCTCGTCGATGGCCTTCTCCAGAGCGGCCTTGCCGGCATCGGTGAGATCGTCGGCCTTCACCTTGTAGTTCACCGTGGCGTAGGCGGTGGAGCCGTCCTCGCTCACCGCGCCTGCCTTGAACGGGTTCACGGCGCCGGAGACTTGCGGCTCGTCGGCCGCCTTGGCCACGAGCGTGTCGATGGCGGCGCGATGGCCGGCCGCGGTCACCTTCTCCCCGTCCGGCGCGATGAACACGATCCGGGCATTGGCGGCGTCGGCGTCCGAGCCGGGAAAACGCTCCCCGATCAGATCGAACGCCTTCTGCGCCTCGATGCCGGGCATGAAGGACGTGCCGTCGTCAGCGGCGGCGGGAGCCTTGGCGGCGCCGAAACCGACGGCGCCGACGATCACCGCCCACAACAACGTCACGAGCCAGCGGCGCCGGAAGGCGGTCCGGCCCAACCGATAGAGCAAGGTAGCCACGAGAAAGGTCTCCAGGTCTGGTCTTGGACAGACGACCAGCCTGGCGGGAAGAGGTGCTCCGGGTCATCGTGCCCGTGCTGGCACTGTGACTTGGTGACGGTGCAGGAGGTGACGCGCCGCTGTCCTCCTCAGGGATGAGGCTGCTCCGTGTCTCGCACCCAGATTCCGTCTGGTCCATGGACGTCGCAGAAACGCCCCGCCTGGAGGAAAGCCCGACTCGATCGCAGACCCACCGGCCAGCCGGCCGACAATCGAAACGGCCCGCCAGAGCAACCGACGGACCGTCACGAAACACCGAGATTATTGGTTAAATGGGTTTCGGCGCAGGCGTGGCGGGAATTTCGGGCGAAATGTGGGACATCAATGCCCCGACACGACTGTCCGGGTTGTTATAGAGCGGTGACCCGGCGTTAAGGAGCGCCGCTTGCAGAATGTCCACGTCGTCCGACGGGATATACAGCAGCGCGACGGTGGTGATATAGCCGAGCGTGTCGGTGGTGTCCAGCGGACGCAACTGCGCGACCACGACCTCGCTCGTGTCCGCGCCCAAGCCGTATGACACGCCTGACGGCAGAAGATCGAAGATTTGAGCGGCGGCCGCGGGCTGCCCGGCCACGAACGAGTAGTTGAACTGAGACTGGAAGCCCACCTGGACCAGCGCGGTCCCCTCGGGTTGAACCGGCACGCCCCCGTTCGGATTGATGGCAGCGGGAAGTTCCGCCAGGGCGGACGGCGCCACCACTCCGGACGATGCCGCCATCGCCGGGGCGGCGTGGCTGACCGCTAGAGCCGGACCACCGAACGCAACGATTGCCGAGATCGCAAGTAGCCGTAATCGCATGACTTTTACCTCCATCGAATCGCGTGTGAAGCGCCGCGGACGGGCGCGGGCACATGTTGTCCAGTTTGACCTCATGATGAAGCGCGAGTCCATCCACCCAGAGCACGCCTGGGCGATGCCCCGTTACCGGGGAAGGAATACGGCCAGCCGGTCCCTTCTGGTCATCTGCCACGATCTCAGTGGGCTCTACCTTCTTGCTCGGGTTGATCGAGCCATTCGTAGGGTTGGGTCGCCCAGGGGCGCTGGGTGTGGCTATCAGTGGGCTGCCGCT
>NZ_JBFAIR010000034.1:0-123369 GCF_040654815.1 Streptomyces sp. NPDC050619
ACGATCGCGATCGTCGCGCTGCCGGACATGGCGCGGGCGCTGGACGCCTCGCTGAGCGATCTCCAGTGGGTGATGGACGGGTACGCGCTGGCGCTAGGTTCCCCACCGAACGCCAGGGCCTCCACAAAGGGAATTGGCGGATGATTACCTCGCCGTGGATTTCGGCCGATATTGTTCGGTCTCATTGGGACCTTGCGGGAATAGAACTCACCCTTCCTCCCCACGCGGCGGGCTGTGCTGTCGAGTTCCGTACCTTCGCGATTCGAATCCATACCCCCACGGCACCACCCATCAATTCTGGAAACCAAGCCCTACGGAGGTATTCGGTCATGAGCGGGATTTCCCGCCGGGTGTTCATACGCCACGGTGCGGTCGCCGGTAGTGCGGCCCTCGCGCTGCCCGCGCTCGGCGGTTGGGCGGGTGAGGCGTTCGCCGCCGAGCCGACCGCCGCCGAGGCGGTCGCGGCTGCCGAACTGGTCAAAGTGAGCCCGGACGACGCGCGGTACGCCAGCCTTGTCGCCGGGGCCAACGGCCGCTGGGTCGGCACCCCGGACTACGTCCTCGTCGCGAGCACCACGGACCAGGTCGTCCAAGCCGTGCGCGAGACCCTCGCCAAGGGCCTGCGCTTCGCCGTCCGCAGCGGCGGGCACTGCTACGAGGACTTCACCAGCCACGCCGGCGTCCGCGTGCTCATCGACATCTCGGCGATGAACGCCATCGGTTACGACAGCGCACGCCGTGCCTTCGCCGTGCAGCCGGGCGCCAAGCTGGGCAGCGTCTACGAGACGCTCTACAACAACTGGGGTGTCACCCTCCCCGGCGGAACCTGCCCGTCGGTGGCCGTCGGCGGTCACATACCGGGCGGCGGATACGGCCCGCTGGCCCGTTCCCACGGCGTCACCGTCGATCACCTGTACGCCATCGAGATCGTCACCGTCGACAGCGCCGGCACCGTCAAGAAGACCATCGCCACCCGCGAGTCCAACGACCCCAACCGCGAACTGTGGTGGGCCCACACCGGCGCGGGCGGCGGCAACTACGGCATCGTCACCGGCTACTGGTTCCGCTCCGCGGACGCGACCGGATCCACCCCGGCCGAGCTCCTGCCCAAGGCGCCCAAGGAGCTGATCATCTCGGAGGTCGTCTTCTCCTGGACCGGCATGACGGAGGCCGCCTTCAGCCGCCTGCTGCGCAACTTCACGCAGTGGCACGAGACCAACTCCGCCGCCACCTCCCCGTACGCCAAGCTGTTCAGCGCACTCAAGCCGCGCCACCGCTCGGCCGGTGAGTTCCTGATGACCACACAGATCGACGCGGGGCTCAGCAACGCCGACAAGCTGCTCGACGACTACCTCGCCGCGATCGTCGCCGGCACCGGCCTCACATACCGGGTCGACACCCGCAAGCGGGTCGCCTGGCTGTACAACGTGCTCAACTGGCCGGGCCTCGGCGGTTCCGGCTTCGAGGGCAAGGGCCGCTTCAAGGCCAAGTCCGCCTACCTGCGCAAGACGCTCCCCGACGCCCAGATCAAGGCCTTCTGGAAGCACCTGACCCGCACCGACTACGACAACCCGGCCGCCCTCGTCGAGATCGCCGGCTACGGCGGCGCCGCCAACGTGCCGTCCGCCACGGCCACGGCGACCGCGCAGCGCGACTCCGTCATCAAGATGCTCTTCGTCAACCTCTGGGCCACCGAGGCCGAGGACGCGAAGAACCTCCGATGGAACCGCGAGTTCTACCGCGACGTGTTCGCCGCGACCGGCGGCGTACCGCGCCCCGGCGGGGTCAACGACGGCGCGTTCATCAACTACGCCGACTCCGATCTCGCGGATCCGGCCCTGAACACCTCGGGCATCGCCTGGAGCACCCTGTACTTCAAGGACGGCTACCCCAGGCTGCGGGCGGCCAAGACCAAGTGGGACCCCAAGAACCTGTTCACCCACGCCCTGGGCATTCGCCCGGCCTGACCGGCACGAAGAGCGCCGCCCCCTCCCCTGTGCCCGGGGGAGGGGGCGGCGCTCTTCAGCGTCGGCGATCAGATACCGAGACCGGAGCCGCCGCTCGCGTCGATGTTCTGGCCGGTGACCCAGCGGCTGTCGTTCGAGGCCAGGAAGGCGACGACGTCGGCGACGTCGTCGGGCTGGCCGACGCGGTCGAAGACGGAGAACTTGGCCGCGTGGGCCTTGGCCGCCGGGTCCGCCATCCACGGGTGGATGTCCGTCTCGATGGTGCCCGGGGAGACCGCGTTGACGGTGATCCCGCGGGAGCCGAGGGTCTGCGCCAGGGTCAGCGTCAGGACCTCGACGGCACCCTTGGAGGCGGCGTAGGAGGTCATACCGGGGAAGGCGACCTTGGTGACGCCGGAGGAGATGTTGATGATCCGGCCGCCGTCGCGCAGGCGGTCCAGGCCCTTCTGAATGATGAAGAAGGGCGCCTTGGCGTTGATGGCGAAGACCTTGTCGTAGTCGGCCTCGGTGACCTCGTGGATCAGGCCGGGACCGGCGATGCCGGCGTTGTTGACCAGGATGTCCAGGCCATCGGCGTGCTGGTCGAACGCCGCCCACAGCGCGTCGGCGTCGCCGGGCAGACCCAGCTCGGTGCCGAAGGAGAAGGCGCTGCCGCCGGCGGCCTCGATCGCGGCGACGGTCTCCTTGGCCGCCGTCTCGTTGGAGGCGTAGTGCACGCCGACCCGGGCGCCCTCCTTGGCCAGCCGCAGAGCGATGGCGCGCCCGATGCCCCGGCTGCCGCCGGTCACCAGTGCAGTCTTGTTCGTGAGGGCAGTCATGAAGGAACTCCCAATTCTCTTTTTCGACCGAGGCGACCGCTGAAGATAGGGCCGCAAATGTGATGGTGCTCCTGCGTTCCCACTGCACGCCCACTGGCCGTTAACTGCCCGGTTTCGCAGCTGAATTCGGCATTTACGCTCGGAGCCATGACGACGAAACCCATCCTTGTCCTCGGCGGTACCGGAAAGACGGGACGCCGCGTCGCACGCGGGCTCACCGAGCTCGGCATTCCGGCCCGCGCGGCCTCCCGGTCCGCGACGGGCGGACAGCGCTTCGACTGGAACGACGACACGACCTGGGCCCCGGCTCTCGACGGTGTGTCCGGCGTGTACGTCGTCCAGTTCGACGGCGGCCCCGCGGGACTCACCCGCGCCTTCGCCGAGCGGGCGGTCGACGCCGGTGCCGAACGCCTCGTGCTGCTCTCGGCGCGCGGCGTCGACACCCCCGGCTACTACGGCGAGGACACCGCCGCCAGCGAGGGCTTCCTGGACAGCGAGGCGGCCGTCCGGGACTCCGGCGTCGCGTGGACCGTCCTGCGCCCCGGCTGGTTCGCCCAGAACTTCGACGAGGGCTTCTTCAACGACTCCGTCCTCGCCGGTGAGGTGCGGCTGCCGGCCGGCGACGGCGCGGCCAGCTGGATCGACGTCGAGGACATCGCGGACGTCGCCGTCGCCGCGCTCACCGGGGACGGCCACGCGGGGCGCACCTACGAACTGTCCGGGCCCGCCCCGGTCACCATGGCCGAGGCCCTCGGCCTGATCGAGCAGGCCACCGGCCGCAAGGCCCGCTACACGCCCCTGACCGCAGCCGAGTTCGTCGCGGAACTCGTCGCCGACGGCGTGCCGAAGGCGGAGGCGGAGCTGTGGACAGCCGCCCTGCACCCGGTCGAGCGGGGCTTCGAGCAGAAGGTCTCCGACGGCGTGCGCGAGGCCCTCGGCCGCGAGGCGCGGTCCTTCGCCGAGTTCGTCACATCCGCCGCGGCCCAGGGGGCCTGGACGAAAGGACCGGCATGAGCATCGTCGAGGACGGGCCGCTGAGCCCCCCGGAAGCCGCGACCATGCGGGCACGGGCGGCGGAACTGGCCGCGCTGCGCGAGCAGGTGCTGGCAGGACCCAGCGCCCAGGCCACACAGGCCCAGAAGAACAAGGGCAAACTGACCGTCCGCGAGCGGCTCGAACTCCTCTTCGACAAGGGCTCGTTCACGGAGACGGAGACGTTCCGCCGCCATCGCGCCACCGGCTTCGGCCTGGAGGCGAAGAAGCCCCACAGTGACGGAGTCGTCACCGGCTGGGGCACGGTCGACGGCCGTACGGTCTTCGCGTACGCCCACGACTTCCGCATGTTCGGCGGCGCGCTCGGCGAGGCGCACGCCCAGAAGATCCACAAGCTGATGGACCTCGCCGAGAGCGCCGGGGCGCCGATCGTCGGCCTGTGCGACGGCGCGGGGGCCCGCATACAGGAAGGCGTCACCGCCCTCGCCGGCTACGGCGGGATCTTCCAGCGCAACGTCCGCAACTCGGGCGTCATACCGCAGATCAGCGTCATCATGGGCCCGTGCGCGGGCGGCGCCGCGTACTCGCCGGCCCTGACGGACTTCGTCTTCATGGTGCGCGGCACCTCCCAGATGTTCATCACCGGCCCCGACGTGGTCCAGGCGGTCACCGGCGAGCAGATCACCCAGGACGCCCTGGGCGGTGCCGATGTGCACGCCGCGACCTCGGGCGTGGCGCACTTCGCGTACGACGACGAGGAACAGTGCCTGGAGGACGTACGCCACCTGCTGTCCTACCTGCCGGCCAACAACCGCGAACTGCCGCCCGCCGAGCCGGCGGACGATCACGTGGACCGGCGCACTGAGGCGCTGCTCGACCTGGTGCCGGCCGACCCGAACCGCGCGTACGACATGCACAAGGTCATCGAGGAGATCGTCGACCACGGTGACTTCTTCGAGGTGCACGGGCGGTGGGCACCCAACATCGTCTGCGCGCTGGCCCGCCTCGGCGGACGCGTGGTCGGCATCGTGGCCAACCAGCCCCAGACGCTGGCCGGTGTGCTCGACATCGAGGCCTCCGAGAAGGCCGCACGCTTCGTGCAGATGTGCGACGCGTTCAACATCCCGCTGGTCAGCCTGGTCGACGTGCCCGGCTTCCTGCCCGGGGTCGACCAGGAGCACGGCGGAGTCATCCGGCACGGCGCCAAACTGCTGTACGCCTACTGCAACGCGACCGTGCCGCGGATCTCCCTGGTGCTGCGCAAGGCGTACGGCGGCGCCTACATCGTCATGGACTCACGCTCCATCGGCACGGACATCGCGCTCGCCTGGCCCACCAACGAGATCGCGGTGATGGGCGCCGAGGGCGCCGCGGGCGTCGTCTTCCGCCGCGAGATCGCCGCGTCCGACGACCCCGAGGCGACGCGCCGGGCGCGCATCGAGGAGTACCGCACAGAACTGATGCACCCGTACTACGCCGCCGAGCGTGGCCTGGTCGACGACGTCATCGACCCCGCCGACACGCGTGCGGCACTCATCAACGCCCTCACTGTTCTGCGCGAAAAGCACGCCCCGCTGCCCACCCGCAAACACGGCAACCAGCCTCAGTGACTTCAGCTCAGTGACTTCAGCTCCGTGACTTCAAGGAGGGCCCCATGACAGTACGAGAGCTCAGCACCTCGGCGGACACGACCGAAGTCCTGGCCGCCCAGGCATGGCGCATCACCAGTGGCTCGCCGGGCGTGGAAGAACTCGCGGCTGTCGCGGCGGTGTTGTCGGCGGTCATGTCCGCACGGGCCGCCGAGGCCCGGCGCACGGCAGAGGAGGAAGCGGAGCGCTGCCGTACGGCCGCGCCCTGGATGCCCTCGGCGGCCCGCCGCAGGGCGGCCACCTCATGGACCGCGAGCCCGCCGCCGAGCTGGAAGAACGCGGCGTAACAGCCCGACACCCGTCCTTCGCTGATGTGGAGAGCTCAACCATGTCCCGTCCCAGCCGTGAATGGCACCTTGTCGCCCGTCCCGAGGGCGAGGCGAAGCCGTCCGATTTCTCCTGCGTGACCGTCACCGTGCCCGATCCGGGCCCCGGCCAGGTCGTCGTGCGCAATGAGTTTCTCTCCGTCGACCCCGTCATGCGGTGGCGGATGAACGCCGGCGAGCCCTACATCCCGAACGTCCCGCAATTCAGGCTGGGCGAGGTCATGACGGGTTCCGCGATCGGCACCGTGGTCGCCTCGGGGGAAGCGAACGTCCCGGCCGGGGCGACCGTCGTCCACTCCCTGGGCTGGCGCGAGTACGCCCTGCTGGAGGGCAGTGCCGTCCGGGTCGTCGACACCGAACGCGTACCGGCCCAGGCCTACTTGGGCGTCCTGGGCACCACCGGCCTGACCGCGTGGGCCGCCCTGACGGACGTGGCCCCGGTCCGGGACGGCGACGTCGTGTTCGTCTCCGGAGCGGCCGGGGCGGTCGGTTCCGTGGCCGGACAGCTCGCCCGGAAGCTGGGTGCCGCCAAGGTGATCGGCTCCGCGGGCGGACCGGAGAAGGCCAAGGCCCTGACCGAGCGGTACGGCTTCGACGCCGCCATCGACTACCGCGCGGGCGGCATCGCCGACACACTCGTCCAGGCCGCCCCGGAAGGGATCGACGTCTATATCGACAACGTCGGCGGCGATCACCTCGACGCGGCCCTGTCCGCGATGAGCCGGCACGGCCGGATCGCCCTCATCGGCGCGGTGTCCGGCTACAACACCGCCGAACTGCCGCCGGGCCCCGCGAATCTCCCCCTGGCCATCGGCAAGCGCGTCACTCTGCGCGGTATGAACGTGGGCGACCACGCCCACCTGGCGGCGGACTTCGCCCAGCGGGCCGTCGCCTGGCTGCGGGACGGATCGCTCGTCGCCGACGAAACCGTCGTCGACGGCATCGACCAGGCCGCCGAGGCCTTCCTGGCCATGATGCGCGGCGCCAACACCGGCAAGATGCTCATCCGCCTCACCCACGACTGACGACTCCGGCCACACCCCACAGACGCCGACCGGCAGGGACTCATCCCCCGTCGTCCTTGCCGGTCGGCCCTCTCTTCCAGCACGACGCGTTCGCGTATGACACGCATCTCGTCGCGCACAAACGCCGTGAGCCGGCGGACGACAGACGACCGCGAACACGCTGGGCCTGGGCACCTTGCCGGTCATCCGGGCAGTCCGGTCATCCGGCCAGTCCGTCAGGACATCGCCACCCGCACGAACCGTCCCGCCACCCGTAGATCCCCTTCGATCCGGGCGGCCGTCTCCCGCAGCTCCGGCAGCACGTCCCGGACGCATTCCTCCGCCGTGCGGCGGGCCGCGTGCAGGGCCACGTTCGCGGCGGCGACCACCTGGCCCGTACGGTCGCGGACCGGGACCGCGATCGAGCGCAGGCCCCGCTCCAACTCCTCGTCGACCAGGGCGTACCCCCGCGCCCGCACCTCCTCCAGGGACGGCGAACCCGTAGCCGGTGCCGCGTCGGCCAGCAGCACGCGGCCCAGTGACGTCGCCGCCGCCGGCAATCGCGTACCGACCGTGATGTCCACGCTCATCACACGGCCCGCCGCCGCCCGCGCCGTGTACTGGATCTCCGCACGGGAGGGCGACAGGACCGCCAGCGACGCCGACTCCTGGACCCGCGCGGCCAGATCGGCCAGGTGCGGGCCGGCGATCCGGGGGAGGGAGGCGCGGGAGAGGGGCGGGAAGCCCAGGGACAGTACGCGCGGGGTGAGGACGAACGTACGGTGCGGGCCCGCGGACACCAGCCCCAGGTGCTCGTACGTGATCAGCGCCCTGCGTGCGGTCGCCCGTGCCAGGCCCGTCGCCTGCGCCACCTCCGTCAGGGTCAGCGAGGCCCTGCCCTCGCCGAACGCCGTCAGTACGGTCAGGCCGCGGGCGAGGGACTCGACGAACCCTCGTCCCAACTCCTGCTTGGACGCCCCTGTCCACGCCGCCAGCCCCGACGGGGCCCCCGCCCCCGCCTCGGCCGGCGCCTCGCGCAGCTCGCGCTCCATGTCCGCCACCGCCGCGCGCAGCCTCGGCAGCAGCGCGTCGCGCAGGCCCGCCGCGGTGTGCCGGCTCGTGTGGCTCACCACGCTCGCCACGCAGGCGACCCGACCGGTACGGGGATCCCGTACGGGTACGGAGACGGCGACCAGCCCCGGTTCGATCAACTGGTCGTCCAGCGCCCAGCCGTCCTCCCGCGCCCGCGCCGCCCGCCGCTCGAACTCCTCGTCCGCGCCGGTGTGTTCGCGCGGCGGTACGGCCAAAAAGCCGCGGTCCTGAGGGTCCGCCGCCCGGCGCGTGCGCCAGTCCTGCCAGTCCTGCGGTGTCCACTCCGTGGCGAACAGCGGGCCCGGGGCGGTGCGTTCGGCCGGCAGCAGGTCGCCGATGCGGAAGCTCAGGGACATCGCGCGGCGGCGGGTGGCCTGGTGGATGAAGCGGATGCCGTCGCGGTCGCCGACCGCCAGCGACACCGACTCGTCCAGCTCGTCGGCGAGGGCGTCCGCGCGGGCGTCGAGCAACGCCGGCAGCCGCAGGGCGGCGAGATAGGCGTTGCCCAGTTCCATCAGGCGGGGGGCGAGGACCACGTCCCGGCCGTCGAGACGGACGTATCCCATGTGCGCGAGGGTGGAGGTGATCCGGTCGACCGTGGCGCGGGCGAGGCCGGTGGCCCGTTCCAGCCCGCTCGGGCTCAGCGTCCCGTCGGCCTCGGTCAGCCGCCGCAGCACGGCGATGCCCCGCACCAACGGGGCGACCGCCTCGGCCGGCACGGCGGGGGAGTCGGCCGACTCCGGGGCGTCGGCGTCCAGGGTCGTCTCAGCGGGCATCGGTTCTCCGGTACGGCAGTCAGGGCAGGCCTACGGTAATCCGTGCCCGGCGCCTCTCACCCCCGCGTAACCCGCACCCGATACTCCCCCGACAGATCCGCCCCCGCCACCGTCACGCGGATGCGGTGGCGCCGGTCCCGGAAGTCCTCGCCGGGGGCGAACGGTGCGTCGGAGAGTTCGGCGTGGACGTTCGGGCTGCGGGTGCAGCCGCCGCTGTCCTGGCGGGAGTCGTACACCGTCACCGGACCCCGGCCGGTGTCCACGCCCGCGTCCACCTTGTAGATCAGCACGCCCGGCCGGCACACGGTCTCGTCGTTGCCCTCGCGGGTGCGCAGTTCGACGGCGTATCCGGTCCGCCGGCCGACCGGGACGAAGACCAGCTTCGGGCCGCCGGACCGGGCCAGCGGAGTCAGCGTGTACTCCGTCGTCCCGGGCGTCGTCACGCAGTTCACCTGCTGGGTGTCCAGCCAGCCGAGCTTCCACTTGTGCCAGCCGAGGAGGTCGTTGTCGGCCCCCCAGTCCTCGCTCATGATGTCCCAGTGGCCGACCGCGCCCCCGCCCTCCTGCGTGTAGAGGTCGGGCAGGCCGAAGACATGGCCGTTCTCGTGCGGGAGGACCCGGTAGCCGGTGCGGGCGTACGAGCCGGAGCCGTCGTCCTGGCGGGAGTAGACGAAGGAGGCGTTGGCGACCGGGACACCGTCGGCGACCGGGGCCTCCAGGTTGCCGGCGAACGTCACCGACAGGACCGTCTCCAGCGCGGACGGCCCCGCGTTCGGCGTCATCAGCACGTTGAGGAAGTCGTACGACCCGAAGTCCACCAGGGGATCGGCGGTGGCCACGATGTCCTGGACCAGTTTCCGGTAGCCGGGGTCGAAGGGGGCGCCGCGCTCTATGCCGTACTCCTCGAACGGCTCGGGCATGCGCAGCCAGTCGGGGACCGGGGTCTCGGGGCGGTAGTCGAGACGGCCGTAGGAACTGGTGCGGAACCAGTCCCGGGTCTGCGGGAAGAACTCGCGGAAGCGGTCGGCCGCGCTGCCCTCGCCTGGCGCGTCGGAGAAGTCGACCATCAGGGTGAGGGCGCGGACGGTGCCGGTGGAGCGGGAGTAGCCGCCGGGGGTCGGGAGGCCCTCGGACATCTGGACGGTGGGGCCGCCGCTGATCATGCAGGGGCTGTGGGTGGCGGAGCGGGCGGGGGCGATCGGGCCCGCCCCGGCCGTCGTGTGACCCGCCGCGAGGTGTCCGGTGCCGGCCGAGGTGCTGCCCGCGAGGGTCAGCGCGGTCACGGACGCGAGGGCGGCCACGCGGCGCGGGCGTATCCGACGGCTCGGCAGCATGCAAGGCCCCTTCGGTCCACGGCAGCCGCCCGTCCGAAGGCTGCGCCCTTTCGATCACCCTGTGACGAGCGATGCGCGTACGCGCGCTGGAGGAGACCGAACGTGGGTTTCTCGCTCACCCAGACCACGTGACCCAGCTCACAGGAAATCTCCCAAGGGCCGGGAAATAACCGGGGACCTCTTCCCCGTTTAACCAGGCGTCCGAGCGAAACGGGGAGCCCTTCCCCGGATCGCCCACCACAGACCTCAGGAGTGCACCGTGTCGACCGTGACGTCTCCGAACCCCGTGCAGCGCAAGGTGACCCGGCCGCGTGCCGACGCCCTGCGCAACCGGGAGCGGATCGTCACCGCCGCCCGGGAGATGTTGACCGAGTTCGGCCCCGATGTGCCGCTCGACGAGATCGCCCGCCGGGCCGGCGTGGGCAACGCCACGGTGTACCGCAACTTCCCGGACCGTGAGGCGCTGGTCCGTGAGGTCGTCTGCTCGACCATGGACCGTACTGCGGAGGCGGCCGAGCGGGCGCTCGCCGAGACCGGTGACGCCTTCGAGGCGCTGGCGCGCTTCGTGCACTTCGTCGCCGACGAGCGGATCAGCGCGCTGTGCCCGATGTTCGACAGCGCCTTCGACCGGCACCACCAAGACCTGGTGGCTGCGCGCGAGCGGATGGAGGGCATCATCGGTGCGCTCATGGACCGCGCCAAGGCGGCCGGACAGCTCCGCGGCGACGTGGGTATCGGCGACGTGATGGTCGTCGCGGCCCAGCTCAGCCGGCCCCCGGCCGGCACCGGATGCGTCAGCGCCGACCGCTTCATCCACCGACACCTTCAGCTGTTCCTGGACGGACTGCGGGCGCCAGCCCGCTCGCCCCTGCCGGGTGCGGCCGCGACCATGGAGGACCTGCGGCAGCCCTGACCGATTAGTCCTGACCGATTAGTTCAGCACTACACGCCAGTCATCACAGGGACTCAGTCGCCCCACAGGCTCGGTCACCACATCGACTTCGGCCGTCACCGTCGACGAGCCGTTCCCTTTAGGCAGCCCTTTTCCACCACGTTGGGCAGCCTTTTCCACCACGACGTCCCTCATTTCCCTTTTTTCCGTCACGAAGTCCCGGAGCGGGTACTCCCATGTCTGAATCAGCACATGCCAATCGCTGGAAAGCGCTGACGTTCATCGCGCTCGCCCAGCTGATGGTCGTCCTCGACGCGACCATCGTGAACATCGCCCTTCCGTCCGCACAGCAGGACCTGGGCATATCCGACGGCAACCGGCAATGGGTCATCACGGCCTACGCCCTCGCCTTCGGCGGTCTGCTGCTCTTCGGCGGCCGTA
Organism: Streptomyces sp. NPDC050619; assembly: GCF_040654815.1. Taxonomy (NCBI): domain Bacteria; kingdom Bacillati; phylum Actinomycetota; class Actinomycetes; order Kitasatosporales; family Streptomycetaceae; genus Streptomyces; species Streptomyces sp. NPDC050619. The sequence goes on from NZ_JBFAIR010000034.1 coordinate 11,293, forward strand.
TCGCGGACCTGTGGGGCCGCAAGCGCACCTTCGTCGCCGGCCTGATCGGCTTCGCCGCCGCGTCCGCCCTCGGCGGCGCGGCCACGAACGAGGCGATGATGCTCGGCGCCCGCGCCCTCCAGGGTGCGTTCGGCGCACTGCTCGCGCCCGCCGCGCTCTCCCTGCTCGCCGTGATGTTCACGGAACCCAAGGAGCGCGCCAAGGCGTTCGGCATCTACGGTGCGATCGCCGGTGGCGGCGGCGCCGTGGGCTTCATCCTCGGCGGCCTGCTCACCGAGTACCTCGACTGGCGCTGGACGTTCTTCGTGAACATCCCGTTCGCGGTCGTCGCGGCCGCGGGCGCGTACTTCGTCATCCGTGAGCCGTCCGGCAGCCGCAACCGTTCGCCGCTCGACATCCCGGGCGTCGTCCTGTCCGTCCTCGGTCTGGTCACGCTCGTCTACGCCTTCACCCGGGCCGAGTCCGACGGCTGGGGCGACACCACGACCGTCGGCCTGTTCGTCGCGTCGGTCGTGCTGCTCGCCGCGTTCGCCCTCGTCGAGTCCAGGGTCAAGGCACCGCTGCTGCCGCTGCGCGTCATCACCGAGCGCAACCGCGGAGGCGTCTACCTCTCCCTCGGCCTCGCGATCATCGCGATGTTCGGCCTGTTCCTCTTCCTGACCTACTACCTCCAGCTCGTGCTGGGCTACTCGCCGGTCAAGACCGGCCTCGCCTTCCTGCCGATGATCGGCGGCATGATGGTGGGCTCCACGCAGATCGGCACCCGCCTGATGACCCGGGTTCCGCCGCGCCTGCTGATGGCTCCGGGCTTCCTGGTCGCCGCGGTCGGCATGCTCTTCCTCACCCAGCTGGAGCTCGGCACCTCGTACGCCAGTGTCATCCTGCCGGGAATGGTGCTGCTCGGCCTCGGCATGGGTACGGCGTTCATGCCGGCCATGTCCCTGTCCACGCACGGTGTGGAGCCGCGTGACTCCGGTGTCGCCTCCGCGATGGTCAACACCTCGCAGCAGGTGGGCGGCGCGATCGGTACGGCCCTGCTGAACACGATCGCCGCCTCGGCGACGACCGCGTACATCAAGGACCACATCGGCGGCGCCGGTTCCCAGGCCCAGCAGCAGCTGGTCCAGCTGGAGGGCCAGGTGCACGGGTACACCAACGCCATCTGGTTCGCCGTCGGCATCCTGGTCCTCGCCGCGGTGATCGCCGCGACGTTCATCAACACCGGCAAGCCGGGCTCCACCACGGTGACCGGCTCCGGCGAAGGCGCCGAGGACGAACTGCCGATCCCGGTGATCGCGCACTGACGGCGGCCTCACGGTCGTACCCCTTCGGGCCATCTGTACGTACGGGGAAGGGGACGCCCCGTACGTACGCTCCACCGGACCTGCCCTGGCTGCGCTCAGCGGAGCCAGGGCAGGTCCGCACCCGCTTCGTTCGGCTGGAGTCCCTCGGCGACGATCTGCATGATCTCGCCGAGGGACTTCTTCTGTTCCGGGGTGAGCCGGTCGAACATGGCGTTCCGTACGGCTGACACGTGTCCCGGCGCGGCCTGTCTCAGCACGTCCAGGCCCGGGTCGGTCAGCACCGCGAGCTGGCCCCGTTTGTCGGAGGGGCAGGCCTCGCGCCGCACCCAGCCGTTCTTCTCCAGGCGGGCGACGGCGTGGGAGAGGCGGGAGCGGGTGATCTTCGCGTGCATCGCCAGTTCGGTCATCCGCAGCCGCCGCTGCGGGGCCTCGGCGAGCTTGACGAGCAGGCCGTAGTAGATGTGCGGCATGCCCGCGTCACGCTGGAGCTGGCGGTCCAGGTGGTCGTCGAGGAGCGTGACAGCGTGGATGTAGTAGCGCCAGATCCGCTGTTCCTCTTCGGTGAGCCAGCGGGGCTCTTCAGCGGGTGCGAAGGTAGATGCCGTGTTCATGTTTTCCACTGTACGAGAACTCTCTTTGAATATTAAACAAGTCGGCGTAAGCTGTGGAGAGTAATAGCTTGATGTTTCAAGTTCATTGAGTGCCTGTCCTTCCGTAGGGAGTTGCCGTCATGTCCGCCGCCACCGAGGAGCGGATGCCCGCTCTCTACCTCAGTCATGGCGCCCCGCCCCTGGCGGACGACCCCATCTGGCCCGGGGAACTCGCCGCCTGGTCGGCCGACCTGCCGCGCCCCAAGGCGATCCTCATGGTCTCCGCCCACTGGGAGGAGGCCCCGCTCGCCCTCGGTGCCACCGAGCAGGTCCCCCTCGTCTACGACTTCTGGGGCTTCCCGGAGCACTACTACCAGGTGCGGTACGCGGCCCCCGGTGCCCCGCGACTCGCCGAGTCCGTACGCAAGCTGCTGCGGGCGGCCGGCACGCCGGTGCAGGACATCCCGGACCGAGGTCTGGACCACGGAGCGTACGTCCCGCTGGTGGAGATGTTCCCCCAGGCCGACATCCCCGTTCTCCAGGTTTCCATGCCGACCCTCGATCCGGTGCGGCTCATGGAGATCGGCCGCAAGCTCGCGCCGCTGCGCGACGAGGGTGTGCTGATCGTCGGCTCCGGCTTCTTCACCCACAACCTGGCCGCGCTGCGGCACGCGGGCCCGAGCGTGCCGACCTGGTCCTCGGAGTTCGACGACTGGGGCCGCCGGGCGCTGGAGGCCCGCGACTGGGACGCCCTGCTGGACTTCCTCCACAAGGCCCCGGCCGGCCGGTACGCCCACCCGCGCACCGAGCACTTCGCCCCGCTGTTCGTGACCATGGGCGCGGCGGACGCCGGCGGCGAGCTGGACGCGCAGAAGTCCGTGATCGACGGGTTCTGGATGAAGATGGCGAAGCGGTCGGTGCAGTTCGGCTGACGATGGCTGTGACGCTCCGGGTCGGCTACAGCTCCTTCTCGTACCAGGCCACGTCCCAGTAGCGGCCGAACTTCCGGCCGACCTCGCGGTACGTGCCGACGTACCGGAACCCGAAGCGCTCGTGCAGCCGCGTGGACGCCTCGTTGGGCTGGGCTATGCCCGCGTAGGCGCGATGCAGGTCCTCGCCGGCCAAAGCCTCGAAGAGGGCCTTGTAGAGGATTGTGCCGATGCCGCGGCGGCCCGCGTCCGGAGCGACGTAGACGGTGACCTCCACGGAGGTCCCGTAGGCGGGCTTCGCGCGGTAAGGGCTGGATGTGGCGTAGCCCAGAATTTCCTGTGAGCTCGCGTCCACGGCAACTTTTAGGCGGTGCGGGCCGTCTTCAGGGTGGGAGAGCAACCAAGGGCGGCGCTCTTCCGGAGTGAACACCGCGGTATCGAAGGTGATGGGCGTCTCGCGTACGTAGTGGTTGTAGAGGTCGGTGAGGGCTTCGAGGTCACTCTCGACTCCGGGCCTGACCTGCACCTCTGTACCTTCCGACGACATCCTGCCTCCTCTGTGGCGGCACAGGGTACTGCATGATCAGAAAAATCGAGGGTCGGGTTGGGAATTCTGTCCGAATTCCAGTCGTTGTTCCCATCAGATGCCGGGCACCCGAGGAGAGTGCCGAGCGTTCAAAGGACCACCCGCTGACCCTCATCATCACAAGGGAGCACGCATGGCAACCCGTGCCGTCGCCCGTCGTCAGTCCGCCAACGGCCGGACCGACGCGGCAAGCAGTGTTCGCGCCCATGGCGGCGAGATCGCCGACCGCGACCTGGTCGGCATGTACCTCGACGAGATCGCGCGCACACCGCTGCTCGACGCCGCCAAGGAAGTCGAGCTGTCCCAGATCATCGAGGCGGGTGTGTTCGCGCAGCAGATCCTCGACGGGGACGAGCAGTCCAAGGCGGACGCCACCCGTGAGGAACTTGAGGCCCTGGTCGCCGCGAGCGAGCGGGCCAAGGACGTCTTCATCCGCTCCAACCTCCGTCTGGTCGTCGCCGTGGCCCGCCGCTACCCCCGCAGCGGCCTGCCCCTGCTCGACCTGATCCAGGAGGGCAACGCCGGCCTGGTGCGCGCGGTCGAGAAGTTCGACTACCGCAAGGGCTTCAAGTTCTCGACGTACGCCACCTGGTGGATCCGTCAGGCGATCACCCGCTCGATAGCGGACCAGTCCCGGACGATCCGTCTGCCCGTCCACCTCGTGGAGGAGCTGGGCCGGATACGCCGAGTGCAGCGCGAGTTCAACCGCGAGCACGGACGCGACCCGGAGCCCGCGGAGATCGCCACCGAGCTCGCCTCGACGCCGGAGCGCGTGATCGACGTGCTCGACTGGGCCCGCGACCCGGTCTCGCTGAACATGGCGGTGGACGACCAGGGCGAGACCCAGTTCGGCGACCTCCTGGAGGACACGTCGGCGGTGTCGCCCGAGCAGTCGGTGCTGACACTGCTGCGCAGCGAGGAGCTCGACGACCTCATAGGCCGCCTCGACCAGCGCACGGCCTCCATCATCAAGATGCGGTACGGCATCGATGACGGCCGGGAGCGCACGCTGACCGAGGTCGGCAAGGAGCACGGCCTGACGCGCGAGCGCATCCGCCAGATCGAGAAGCACGCACTGATGGAGCTCAAGAAGCTGGCCCGCTCCACGGGCTTCGACGCGGCGGCGTGACGCCCCTTGGTGTCACGTCCCTCGCGAGGCGCGCGCGACCCGGCGTACGCCGGGTGGCGTACGACTACGGGGGGTCGCGTACGCCGGGTGGCGGAAGACAGCGCAAACATGGCCATGTAACGCCGCTTCAACCCACGGAGCCCCGGGAACAAGACTTCAGGGCCCAAGAGTTCGAGTACCAAGAGTTCGAGTACTTCGAGTCGTCACACGAGTCACCAAGTCCGGGAGCGGTCCCGGACCCGCTGAGCCAAGTCCCGCCGCAACCCCCCCCGGCGCCGCGGGACTTTCCCCGAGCCGGACTTCGACGCCCCTCCCCCCGGGCGTCGGAGTCCGGCTCTTTTTCTGCCGCGTGGCCGGCGGGCACAGCGAAGAGGCGGGACACCCCGTACCTGAACTCCGGGGTGGCCCGCCGAACGGCAGATTCTTTCACACGGGCGCACCGACTCGGATCGTCGCCGAGGGACTCCAGCCGGCCGGCCGGATGCACCTCACTCGCCGCCCGCCCGAACCAGCCGACCCCCCAACTCCCTTACACACCGTGCGAGTTCCTCAGGTTCCTGGACGGTGAAGTCGAACCCCAGCAGCGCCAACCGCACCGCCAGCCACTCCATCGAATCCCCGACCGTGCCCCGCAACCGGCACCGCCCCCCGGCCAGCGGCTCCGGCACCCCGAGCCATGCCGGCGTCTTCGCCGCGACGACCTCGGCCGCGGCATCGAACGTCACCGTGAACCCGTACGTCTCCTGCCGCCCTCCGGACATCGACTGGCGCAGATACTCCGCCGCGCTCCCCGTCGGCAACTCCCGCGGGGCGAACCGGGCCCCGGTCGCGAACGGATCGCTCACCCGGTCGACCCGGAACGTACGCCAGTCGCCGCGATCGAGGTCGTACGCGACGAGGTACCACCGCCGCCCGGTCGACACCAGCCGGTACGGCTCGACCACCCGCCGCGACTCGGCCCCGTCCCTGGCCTGGTAGCCGAACCGCAGCCGCTCCCGCCCGGCCACCGCCGAGGCCATCACGGTCAGGGTCTCCGGCGCGATGCTCGCCCCGTCCCCGCTGGTCAGCGGCGTGGTCGCGGCCTGGAGCGTGGAGACGCGGTGGCGCAGCCGGGACGGCAGCACCTGTTCCAGCTTGGCCAGCGCTCGTACGGACGCCTCCTCCAGGCCCTCGACCGCGTGCCCGGCGCCGGCCCGCAGGCCGACGGCGATCGCCACCGCCTCCTCGTCGTCGAGCACGAGGGGCGGCATCGCCTTGCCCGCGACGAGCCGGTAGCCGCCGTCGGAGCCCTTGGTCGCCTGCACGGGGTAGCCGATCTCCCGCAGCCGGTCGATGTCCCGCCGGACCGTACGGCGGGACACCCCGAGTCGCTCGGAGAGCTCGCCGCCGGGCCACTCGCGGGGCGTCTGGAGGAGGGAGAGGAGCTGGAGGAGCCGGGCCGGAGTGTCCGTCGTCATGAGATCGAGGATGCCGTACCACTAGGACATGATCTGACCTACTTGGTTTCTAGCTTTACGGCATGACCTCCACCGAACCTCTCGCGGGCAGCTCGGCCGGCCCGGCCCCGGCAGCGGACCGCCGCCGCTGGTACGCCCTCGCCATCGTGATGACCGCGGCCTTCATGGACCTCGTCGACGTCACGATCGTCAACATCGCCATCCCGTCGATCCAGCGGGACGCCGGCGCCTCCTTCAGCCAGATCCAGTGGATAACGGCCGGATACGCGCTCGCCTTCGCCGCCGGCCTGATCACCGGCGGACGTCTCGGCGACATCCACGGCCGCAAGCGGCTGTTCCTGATCGGCATCGGCGGCTTCACCGTCGCCTCCGCGCTGTGCGGCTTCGCCACGAACCCGGAGATGCTGGTCGCCTCCCGGATCCTCCAGGGCGGCATGGCGGCGCTGATGGTGCCGCAGGTCCTGTCGATCGTGCACGCCACCTTCCCGGCGCACGAGCGGGGCAAGGTCTTCGGGCTGTTCGGGGCGATCGTGGGGCTGGGCGCGGTCTCCGGTCCGCTGCTCGGCGCGCTGCTGACCGAGGGGAACCTGTTCGGTCTCGAGTGGCGGCCCATCTTCCTGATCAACCTGCCGGTCGGCATCGCGGGCCTGATCCTCGGCAGCCGTTTCATCACCGAGTCCAAGGCACCGAAGGCGCTGAAGCTGGACCTCGTCGGCGTCGCCCTCGTCACCCTCGGCATGCTGATGCTGATCTACCCGCTCACCCGCGGCGAGGAGCTGGGCTGGCCGCTGTGGGGATACGTGTCGATGGGCGGCTCGCTCGTCGTGTTCGGCGCCCTGGTGGCGTACGAGAGGCGCAAGGCGGCGCGCGACGGCTCCCCGCTGATCGAGGTGTCCCTGTTCACGGTGAAGAGCTTCGCCGCCGGCATCGCGGTGCAGACCGTCTTCGGGATCGCGCTGGGCATCTTCTTCCTGGTGTGGACGCTGTACATGCAGACCGGTCTGGGCTGGAGCCTGCTGCGGGCCGGGCTGACCGGCGTCCCGTTCTCGATCGCCGTATCGGCGGCGGCCGGCCTGTCGGTGCAGTTGCTGGTCCCGCGCTTCGGCCGCAAGGTGCTCCAGGCCGGCGCGCTGGTGATGGCGGCGGGCGTCCTGCTCTACCTCTGGGAGTCCGAGCGCTACGGCCTCGGCATCGCCTCCTGGCAGATGGCGCTGCCGCTCGTCGTGATGGGCGCGGGGATGGGTCTGATCGTCGCCCCGCTGACGGACGCGGTGCTGTCCGAGGTGCCGCGCGAGCACTCGGGTTCGGCGTCCGGACTCATCAACACCGTGCAGCAGATGGGGAACGCGCTGGGACTGGGCCTGGTGTCGGTGGTCTTCTTCGGCGTGATCGGCGACGACCTGCGGCCCGAGCAGGTGAGCCCGGCCTTCGTGGACGCCTTCCAGCACGCGCTGGGCTGGGTGGCCGCCGTGCTGGGCGTCATCTTCCTGCTGATGTTCGCCCTGCCGAAGCGGCCGGCGCAGCACGTGGAAGGGGCCGAGACGGAGCTCCGGGTGGAGGCCAGGGAGTCCGAGCTCGTGTAGAGAACGACAGACCGAAAGTCCGTTCATGCCCGAATCACGTCCGAACCTGTTTACTTTCCGGAAATCCGAGCGTAGCCTCCGAGCGAAACCACAGGTTCGGGCATAGGTCGGAGGCGAACGGACATGTACGCACCGGAGCGGCAGCAGGAGATCCTCCGGCTCGCCCGTGACGGCGGCCGGGTCGATGTCGTGTCGCTGGCCGAGGAGTTCCAGGTGACGGCGGAGACGATCCGCCGGGACCTGAAGGCCCTCGACCGCGCCGGCCTGGTCCGCCGGGTGCACGGCGGTGCCATCCCGGCCGGACGCCTCGACTTCGAGCCGGACATCGCCGAACGCGAGTCCACGGCTGCCGACGAGAAGGACCGCATCGCCAAGGCGGCCCTCGCGGAACTGCCGACCGAGGGCACGATGATCCTCGACGCCGGTACGACGATCGCCCGCCTCGCCGGCGCCCTCCCGCTGGAGGCCTCGCTCACCGTCGTCACGCACAGCCTGCCGATCGCGGCCCGCCTCGCCGACCACCCCGGCATGCAGCTCCACCTCGTCGGGGGGCGCGTACGGCATCGTACGCGCGCCGCTGTGGACGCCTGGGCGCTGCGTGCGTACGGCGAGATCCGGGCCGACGTCCTGTTCATCGCGGCCAACGGCTTCTCGGCCGACCGCGGCCTGACCACGCCCGACCTCGCCGAGGCCGCGGTGAAGCGCGCGGCGATGGCCGCGGCCCGCCGCGTGGTGCTGCTCGCCGACTCCGCCAAGCACGGGCAGGAGCACTTCGCCCGCTTCGGCAGCCTGAGCGACGTGGACCTGCTGATCACCGACAGCGGGTTGAGCCCCGAAGACGCCATCGCGATCGAGCGCGGCGGCACGGAAGTAGTGCGCGCATGATCCTCACCGTCACCCCGAACCCGTCCCTCGACCGTACGTACGAGGTCCCCTCGCTGGAGCGCGGTGAAGTCATCCGCGCCACCGGCGAGCGCATGGACCCCGGCGGCAAGGGCGTGAACGTCTCGCGCGCCGTCTCGGCCGCCGGACAGCGCACGGTCGCGGTGCTGCCCCTGGGCGGTGCGCCGGGGGCGCTGGTCGCCAGTCTGCTCGACGCGCAGGGCATCGAGGTCGCGCCGGTCCCGGTCGCCGGAGCCACCCGCTCCAACATCGCGCTCGCGGAGTCGGACGGCGTGCTCACGAAGATCAACGCGCCGGGGCCCGAACTGTCCGCCGCCGAGCAGGAGTTGCTCCTGGAGACGGTGCGCAGGCAGTCGCTCGACGCCGACTGGATCGCCTGCTGCGGAAGCCTGCCGCGGGGGCTCGCGCCGTCGTGGTACGCCGAACTGGTCGCGCGGGCGCACGCCGCCGGCACGCGCATCGCGCTGGACACCTCGGGGCCCGCACTCCTCGCGGCGCTGCGCGAGCGGCCCGACGTGGTGAAGCCGAACGCCGAGGAGCTCGCCGAAGCCGTCGGACGCCCCCTGGCCACGGTGGGCGACGCGGTGAAGGCGGCCGAGGAGTTGCGCGAGATGGGCGCGCGCGCCGTACTCGCGAGCCTGGGCGCCGACGGGCAGTTGCTCGTGGACGGCGCGGGCGCCTGGTTCGCCGGCGCCCGCGTGGCCGCCGTACGCAGCAATGTGGGCGCGGGCGACTCCTCGCTCGCCGGTTTCCTGATCGCCGGCGGCAGCGGACCGAAGGCGCTCGCCTCGGCGGTCGCGCACGGCGCCGCGGCCGTACAGCTGCCCGGCAGCGTGATGCCGACGCCGCGCGACCTGGATCCGGCGGCGGTGACGGTCACGGCCGAGGTGCCGGTGGATCGCGTACTGAAGGAGCCGGTGTCATGACGTTCCCCACGCGCCCCCTCGGGCTGACTGGACCGGCCTCGAACAGGCCCACTGGACCGGCATTGATGCGGCGATACTCCCCCTTAGTCGCCGCGGCCGTAGGGAGGCAGGGCCACCTGAGCCGGCCCGCCGCCCGGAGGGGGCGGGGCTTCCCCCGTCCCGCCTCCTCCACCCCCACGAACCCCCACTGCACTTCCGTCCCCACCCGCGCCCGTTTCACTCCCCGGGCGATACGCGTGCGAAGGAGCCCGCGATGAGCGAGATGATCACCGCGGATCTGGTCGATCTCGACCTGTCCGCCGACAGCAAGGAAGCGGCGGCGCGTGCCCTCGCCGAGCGCATGGTCGCCCTGGGCCGGGTGACCGACCTGGAGGGCTTCCTCGCCGACGTGGCCGCCCGCGAGGCGCAGATGCCGACCGGCCTCGACGGCGGCATCGGCATCCCGCACTGCCGCAGCGAGCACGTCACCGAGCCGACGCTCGCCTTCGGGCGCAGCGCCGCCGGCATCGACTTCGGCGCGCCGGACGGCCCCGCCGACCTGATCTTCCTGATCGCCGCCCCGGCCGGCGCCGACGACGCCCACCTGACGATCCTGTCCTCGCTGGCCCGCCAGCTGATGAACACCGAGTTCACCGACGCTCTGCGGTCGGCGGGCGACGCGACGGCCGCGGCGGCGCTGATCCGCGGCGAGGAGCCCTCCGCCGCGGCCGGTGACTCCGCCGGTGGCTCCGAAGACTCCGTGGCGGCTTCGGCGGCGGCCTCCGCCGAAGCCGCCACGGACACCGACGACGACGGTGACGGCGACTTTGACGCGCCCCCCTTCCGCATCGTCGCCGTCACCTCCTGCCCGACCGGCATCGCCCACACGTACATGGCGGCCGAGGCGCTGGAGAACGCGGGCCGCGAGGCGGGCGTCGAACTCGTCGTCGAGACGCAGGGCTCGGCCGGCTTCACCCGGCTCGACCCGGCCGTCATCGCGGCGGCGGACGGCGTGATCTTCGCGCACGACGTGCCCGTACGGGAGAAGGACCGCTTCGCCGGGAAGCCGACGGTCGACGTCGGCGTCAAGGCCGGCATCAACAAGCCCGCCGAACTGATCGCCGACGTGCGCGGCAGGGCCGAGCGCGGCGAGAGCACCGCGCCCGCCACGGGCGGTACGCCCGTCGAGCGGGCCGGCGAGCCCGGCGAGGGCTACGGCACCAAGCTCCGCAAGTGGCTGATGACCGGTGTCAGTTACATGGTCCCGTTCGTCGCCGCGGGCGGTCTGCTGATCGCTCTCGGGTTCGCGATGGGCGGCTGGGAGATCGCCAACGCGCCCTCGGTCATGAAGCACTTCTCCTGGACCGAGGTCGACAGCTGGGGCGCCCTGCTGTTCCAGATCGGCGGGGTCGCCTTCGGCTTCCTCATCCCGGTCCTCGCCGGATACATCGCGTACGGCATGGCGGACCGCCCCGGTCTCGTCCCCGGCTTCGTCGGCGGAATGATCGCCTCCCAGATCGCCGCCGGCTTCCTGGGCGGCCTGGTCGCCGGTCTGCTGGCGGGTGGCGTCGTCCTCGCGATCCAGCGGATCAAGATCCCGCCGGTGCTGCGCGGCATCATGCCGGTGGTGGTGATCCCGCTGATCTCCTCGCTGATCGTCGGCTTCCTGATGTTCGTCGTGGTCGGCAAGCCCATCGCCGAGGCCCAGAAGGGCATGACGGACTGGCTCTCCGGCCTCTCCGGCTCCAACGCGGTCCTGCTCGGCATCCTGCTCGGCCTGATGATGTGCTTCGACCTCGGCGGCCCGGTCAACAAGGTCGCGTACGCCTTCGCCACGGCCGGTATCGCCGTCCAGGACCCCAGCGACTCCGCGATGAAGGTCATGGCCGCCGTGATGGCCGCCGGCATGGTCCCGCCGCTGGGCATGGCGCTGGCCACCACCATCCGCAAGAAGCTCTTCACCCCGACCGAGCGCGAGAACGGCAAGGCCGCCTGGGTCCTCGGTGCCTCCTTCATCTCCGAGGGCGCGATCCCGTTCGCCGCGGCGGACCCGCTGCGCGTCATCCCGGCCTCGATGGCGGGCGGCGCGGTCACCGGCGCCCTCTCGATGGCCTTCGGCGCCACCCTGCGCGCCCCGCACGGCGGCATCTTCGTGGTCCCGCTGATCGGCCACGCCTTCCTCTACCTGATCGCCATCGCGGTGGGCGTGTGCGTCACGACGGCCGTGGTCGTCGTACTGAAGAGCATGCGCAAGCCGGTACCGGGGGCCGTGACCGCCGAAGTGGCGGCGGACGGCTCGGCCGCGCCGTCGGCGGAGCGGAAGCAGCCGGTCGCGGCATAGCCCTTGGGGCTGCCGTGAGTTGTGCACGGCACCTGCGAGATACATCACGGTCCGGGACCAGAGTCCCGGACCGTGGTGTCTACTGGAGCGCATGCCTGAGCACGTCTCCGTCTACCAGCTGCTTGGTATGACCTTCCTCGTCCTGGTGACCGTGGCCTGGGGGATCGGTCTGGTCTACATGCTGCGCCGCGGCCGTCTGGAGGCGTCGCTGTGGCGTGCGGCGCAGACCCTGCCCGCGCCCGCGCACCAGCGGCAGGTCGGCCCGCAACGGGAGTTTGTCGAACTGACCCCGGCGGAGGAGGACGAGTTCGCGGGTCTGGTACGACGTCTCAGCGCCGACCGCTGAGACCACTGACCCGCGAAGACCACTGACCAGCGAAGACGACTGACCCGCTGAGGGCGAGGCGCGCTCCGCTCAGGAGACCTGCGCCGCCCGCCGCTCCATCGCCTCCCGGGCCGCTTCCTCGCTCACGTACACCTCGCACATGTGCCGGCCGTCCGGTGTCGCCGTGTGCTCGACCTCCCAGAGGGAGACCTCCTCGCCGTCGCGCAGCAGGAACGCGTGCTCGTAGAGCGAGAAGCACAGCCCGGCGCGGCCCGCCCGGCACGGGCGTCCGAAGGCCTGCGTGATCCGGTGCGCGAACGCCGTGGCCAGCAGCGCGGCCGTCTCTGTGTCCGGCCGGTCCGGGTTCTCCGCCCGGCGCAGCAGCCGGCGCGCGTGATCCGCCGAGTCGTCCGGCAGGTACGCGTGCCGCGGCAGCGGGACCGGCGACAGCTGCACCGTCACCGGCAGCTCGAAGTCCGGTGCGTCCGACGGCAGCGGCAGCCGCCCGGTGGCGGTGCGCAGCTCCTCCTCGTCGACGTACACCTCGTGCTGCGGGGCACTGCCCGGCGCGGTGTTGTGGACGAGCTCCCAGAGGGTGAGCGCCGAACCGTCGGCGAGCAGCCAGGTGTGCCGGTACGTCTCGCGGTGCAGCCCCGCGCTGTGATGCGCGGAGTGCAGCGAACTGTCGTACGCCAGCGCGCAGTCCAGTCGCCCTATCGTCTCGTCGGGCAGCTCGAAGGAGTTCAGGGCGCGGCCCAGGAGCCGCGCGAGGTGCTCCTCCGGAGACTCGGGCGACTCTGGTGGTTCGTACGCTGTGGTCTCGTACGGAACGCTCAAGGCTTCTCCCGGCGTTGCTGCATGTCACCTTGTGGGTGCATACCGTAGCCCCTCGTCGGACATCATGTCCGGGAACCGAGAAAACGTACGCCCGGAAAACGGGCGGGCCGCGGGGAAAGTTCCCACGCGACCCGAGGATCCGTCAAAAAACGCCGGTCAGAGGCTTCTTGTGGCGGCTTGCGAGACTCAGACGGCGCTGCCCGCCACCCATTCGTTCCACGCCAGATTCCAGCCGTTCAACCCGTTGTCAGGTGCCACCTGCTTGTCCGGGGAGTTCTTGACGATCACGACGTCCCCCATGAGCGAGTTGTCGTAGAACCACTTGGCGGGCGTGGCCCCCTTCGCCCCCTGCACGTCCTGAAGGCCCACGCAGCCGTGGCTGGTGCCCTCGCGGCCGAAGGGCGGATTGCTCTTGCTGTACCAGTAGTTGCCGTGGATGAAGGTCCCCGACGTGGTCAGCCGCATCGCGTGCGGCACGTCCGGGATGTCGTACTCGCCGCCGAGGCCGACCGTCTGGCTGTTCATGCGCGTCTGCGTGAACTTCTCGGAGATCACCATCTGCCCGTTGTACGTCGTGAACTTCGCGCTGCCGGCCGAGATCGGCACCGACTTGAGGGTCTTGCCGTCCCGCGCCACCGTCATGGTCTGCGTGTTCACGTCGACCGTGGAGACCTGCGAGCGCCCGATCGTGAAGGTGACGGTCTTCTTCTGCACCCCGTAGACGCCGTTCGCGCCCTCGACCCCGTCCAGGTCGATCTTCATGGTGACCTTGGAGCCGGCCTTCCAGTACTCCTCGGGCCGGAAGTCGAGCCGCTGCGAGCCGAACCAGTGCCCGACCACCTTCTGCCCGCTGCTGGAGCTGACCGTGATGTGCGACTGCACGGCCTTCTTCTCGCTGATCACCTTGTCGAAGTTGAACGACACCGGCATCCCGACACCGACCGTCGTCCCGTTGTCCGGCGTGTACGTCCCGATGAAGCTGTGCGCCGAAGTGACGGTGGTGAAGATGGAGTTGGCGGCCGCCGTACGGCCCTTCGCGTCCTTCGCGGTCGCCGAGATCTGGTACTTCGTGCCGCGCTCCAGCTGCTCCTTCGGCTGCCAGCTCGCGCCGTCGGCCGACACCGAGCCGGCCACGGCCTGCCCGCTCCCCGCCACCGTCATCCTCACGTCGGTCAGCTTGCCGTCGCTGACCTTCACCCCGGTGGTGTTGATCGACGCGTCGGTCGAACCGTCCTTGGCGGAGATGACGAGCTTCGCGGCGGAGGTCTGCGTGTTGGTGGAGTCCTTGCCGCCCTTGCTGTCATTGCTGGCATTGGCGTTGCCGCCGCAGGCGGTGAGGGTGAGGGCGCCGACGATCAATGCGGCACAGGCCCCGAGTGTGCGTCGCATTGCTTTGTTCGGCGTTGTCACAGGCTGCTCCCAGTTCATGTGGTGTGCGTGATCCACTCCAGTCCGTGGAGAAAATCCATACCGAAAGAGGGGTTCGGCGGCCGGTGAGGTTCCCGCCGGCCGCCGTGTACGCCATCACGTGACAGAACCGGGACAAACGCTGAGCGTGATCGCCGGGCGGCTACCGGCCCCCGTACAACTCCCCGTACAACTCCCCGTAGGACGGCCACACTCCGCCGGGCCCGTCCACCGACTCGGCGGCCCGCACCGCCCGTACGATCGCGCGCGTCACCAAGTCCGCGCCCGCCGCGAGGATCTCGTTCAGCGCGAGCGGGCTGCGGGCGTCGAGCGGGCGCTCCCCGGTCGCCAGCGCGAACACCGTGTCCCCGTCGTTGAGCAGATGCACCGGCCGCACCGCGCGCGCGATGCCGTCGTGCGCCGTGCCGGCCAGCTTCTGCGCCTGCGCCTTCGACAAGTCGGCGTCGGTGGCGACCACCGCGAGCGTGGTGTTCAGCGGGGGAGGCCCGCTCCGTTCCGCCGCCTCGGCGAGGCGCCGGCCCGCGGCCTCGTGGACGCGCGCCTCCGGGTAGTCCACGCGCCCCTGGAACAACTCCCCGTACAGGACGCCCGTTTCCGGATCCCTCGCCGAGCCCGCCGCGTTGGCCACCACCAGCGCGGCCACCGTGATCCCCGAGTCGAGGACGGTGCTCGCCGTGCCGACGCCGCCCTTGACCGGCCCGACCGCGGCGCCCGTACCCGCGCCCACGCACCCTTCCGGCACCAGTGCGCCGGGTTCGCTCGCCGCCGCCGCCTCGACCGCGGCACGCCCGGTGGCCGCGTCCGGCCGGGCCCGGAAGTCGCCGCCCCGCCCCAGATCGAAGAGGCAGGCGGTGGGCACCACCGGCACGACATGCGCCGGGTCGGCCCCGACCCGCACCCCGCGCCCCCGCTCCTCCAGCCAGGCCATCACCCCGGACGCCGCGTCGAGCCCGTACGCGCTGCCGCCGGTCAGCACGATCGCGTCGACCTTCTGCACGAGGTTGCGCGGGTCGAGGGCGTCGGTCTCCTTGGTGCCGGGTCCGCCGCCACGCACGTCCACGGCGGCGACGGCCCCGCCCTCCGGGGCGAGCACGACCGTGGTGCCGGTGAGCCAACCGTCGCCGGTGCGCGTCGCATGTCCCACCCGCACGCCGGGGACGTCTGTCAATGCGTCAACTGTCATGGCTTTCCTGGCTTTCATGGCCTTCCTGGCTGTCATGGGGACCAGTCTCGTCCAGCCACCGGCCGCCCTGGCCCCCGACATCAGCGGGCCCGACATCAGGCGGTGGCGTCCGCTGTCTCCCGTCTCTCCCTGGTGACCATGCGCGCCGTCAGCGCCGAGCCGACCGCGACCGCCAGCGCCGTCACGATGCCCGCCGCGAGCACCGCCCAGTCGCCCAGGAAGGTGCAGCCGATCACCAGCAGCGCCGTACTCGGCAGGACCAGTTGCTGGGCGATGCCCACCTTGAAGTGGCGCGAGTGCAGCACCCAGACGGTGAGCAGATACAGCGCCGTCGGCAGCGTCACCGCGGCCGACGCGGCCGGCGTGGAGATGTGCGCCTTGCCGACCGTCTGCTCGACCGCCACCTCCAGGCCGGCGCCGATCGCGGCGGCCGAGGCGAAGACCAGATAGTGACCGTAACCCCACAGGAACGCCTGCCTGTTGGAGCGCAGATGACCGTGGATGGGCACCACGAAGTAGATCCACCAGGCGGCGAAGATGATGAGCAGGCCGCCCGCGGCGATCGGCAGCACATCGTCCAGCGCGTCGTTCTCGTCGATGCCGGACTTCACGGCGATCGTGGCCGCGGCGATCGTCTCGCCGAGCACGATGATCGTGAACAGCCCGTACCGCTCGGCGATGTGGTGCGGATGCCAGGACGTGGGATGGTCCTTCTCGGCGAAGAGCGGCACGCACATCTCCAGCAGCGCCATCACCAGGAACACCCAGGGTCTGCCCCCCTCGGGCAGGACCAGCAGCCCCAGCCAGCCGATCTGGCAGAGCAGTACGCCGACGGCGTACCGCAGGGCCATCGTGCGCTCCGGGCCCTCGCTCGACAGCGCCACGCGCAGCCACTGCCCCGTCAGAGCGAGCCGCATGATCAGATAGCCCACCACGACGGCCAGGAAGTCGTGGTCCTCGAACGCCCGGGAGACTCCGGCCGCGAGGACCAGGACGCCGGCGATCTGGAGCAGGGTGACGACCCGGTAGAGGGCGTCGTCGTTGTCGTAAGCCGAGGCGAACCACGTGAAGTTCATCCACGCCCACCAGATGGCGAAGAACACCATCGCGTAGTTGAGGATCCCCTCGCCCGTGTGCGCCTCGGCCACGGCGTGCACCAGCTGTATGCCCGCCTGGGCGATCGCCACGACGAAGCACAGGTCGAAGAAGAGCTCCAGCGGCGAGGCGGTCCGGTGCGCCTCGTCGCGTGGGCGGGCGGCGAGACGACGAAGGGGCCCGCGGTTTCCGGGCGCGCCCGAGGGCGCCGGCGACGGTGTCGAACTGGGCATCATGAGCCCAAGCACAGCAGACGGAGCGCTGGATTTCTCGGCACTGGCCGCACGGGCGGACGCGAGCCCCCAGCCACCCCAGCTTCCGCAGTCCCCGCAGAAGCGTCAGGGCCGTACCCTGGACGCATGACCACCGCCCCCGACCCCGCGCCGCGCGAGCCGAAGCCCGCGTTGGTCTTCGACGATCCGCTGGACCAGCAGTCCTCGGACGACACCGACCGCGGGTGGGGCGAGCGGCCCGGCGTCGGCAGCGACAGCGCGGCCGACCTGAAGCGCTTCCTGGACGAGAAGCCGCCCCACCACATCTGAGCCCGCGCTACGGCTCGTCGTGGCCCGAGCCGCGCTGTCGCTGCTGCGCGAGCAGCGCGTCGCGGATCTCCTTGAGCACCTCCAGCTCGGTCACCTCGATGACCTCGTGCGTGCCCTCCTTCGCCTTCCTGCGGGCCTCCGCCCGGGCCAGGTACTTCGACATGGGCAGGACCATCAGGAAGTAGACGACGGCCGCGGTGATCAGGAAGGTGAGGGTGGCGCCGAGGACGGATCCCCACATGATCTGGACGCCGCTCGTCACCGTGCCGTCCGCCGCCACCCTGCACGGGTCCTTGAGACACGAGCTGTAGCTGTCGAGGTTCTTGGTCCCGATCGCGCCGACCAGCGGGTTGATCATGCCCTTCACCATCGAGTTGACGATGTTGGTGAAGGCCGCGCCGATGACCACCGCTACGGCCAGATCGACGACGTTCCCGCGCATCAGAAAGGCCTTGAAGCCCTCCCAGACGCTCGGCTTCTTCTCGCTCACCTTGGGGACTCTCCTCGCACGCACAGGTTGTGGAACAAACAGCTCCGCAACCTACGTGAGGACTGGGCAACTCCGTCCAACGGGGTAGCTCCATCGAGCGAGTTGAGAGGCGAGTTGAGAGGCGAGTTGACAGGAAAACGCGCACGATGCGCATCACGATGCCCATCACGCGGCTCAGCACAGCGTCACCGCCAGCCGTGCCGTCGCGCTCGCGCCGGCGAGGCGCGCCGCGGTGGAGCGCGGCACCGAGAGCACGACCAGCGCCCCGCCCTCGACAGCGCTGTCCAGCCTCTCGGGCACCTTCGTCACCCGGGCCCCGCGCGCGACCACCCGTGCGTCGCCGCCCAACCCGTCTTCCTGTGCGGCGATGACGTCCACCCGGTCGCCGGGCCGTAGCAGCCGGACCGTCGCCCCGTCGGCGATCCGCACGGGGGCACCCACGAACTGGACGGCACGGTGTTGCCGTACGGAGTCGGCCACGGGGTGGCCGCGGGTCCGCTCCGCGTCTTGAGGGCCCGTGTCCTGGGGCCCTGCCGCCACGAGCGCCGCCGCGGTGACGGCGAGACCGGCCGCCACGGCCCGCCTTCGGTGCCGTACGAGCCGTTGCAGCTGATACCGCCCGCCGCGTACGCGCACGGGAGCGAAGTGCGGGACCTCGCAGGTCGGGGGAGCGTCCGTGCCCAGCGGGCGCGGAAAGAGAGGAGAGGGGGAGGGGGAGGGAGCGAAGGACATGTGGACACCACCTGCGACCGGGAGACGGGAATCGGCTTGCGATGCCACGATGACGCTTCGCGCCGATTCCCGCTGAGGCCGGTGGGCTACTGGCGGGTTGTGGACAACTCCCTCACTCGAACGAGGAATTCCGCCGCCTTCTGCCGGGACGTTGGTCCCTACTACGGCAGCGCGAACCCCGGATCCATCCCGCCCAGCGCGTTCGTGCACAGGCAGTCCCGCTCCTCGTTCGAGGGCAGCGCGGCCACCGCGTCGAACAGCACGCCCCGCAGCCGGTCCACGTTCGCCGCGAACACCCGCAGCACCTCGTCGTGGGAGACGCCCTCGCCCGTCTCGGCGCCGGCGTCGAGATCCGTGACCAGGGTCAACGACGTGTAGCAGAGCTCCAGTTCACGGGCGAGCGCCGCCTCGGGATGGCCGGTCATGCCCACCGTCGACCAGCCCTGCGCCTGGTGCCACAACGATTCGGCACGGGTCGAGAAGCGCGGTCCCTCGATCACGACCAGCGTGCCGCCGTCGACCGGCTCCCAGTCCCGCCCCCGGGCCGCCTTCAGCGCGGCGGCCCGGCCGGCAGGGCAGTAGGGGTCGGCCAGCGACACATGCACCACGTTCGGCACCATGCCGTCCGGCAGCGGCAGCCCGTCGAAGTACGTCCCCGCCCGGGACTTCGTACGGTCGACCAGCTGATCCGGCACGAGCAGCGTGCCGGGCCCGTACTCGGGGCGCAGGCCGCCCACCGCGCACGGGCCGAGGACCTGGCGCACGCCGACGGACCGCAGCGCCCACAGGTTGGCCCGGTAGTTGATCCGGTGCGGCGGCAGATGGTGTCCGCGTCCGTGCCGGGGCAGGAAGGCGACCCGCCGGCCGGCCACCTCGCCGAGGAAGAGGGAGTCGCTGGGCGGCCCGTAGGGGGTGTCCACCTGGACCTCGGTCACGTCCTCGAGGAACGAGTAGAAGCCCGATCCGCCGATTACGCCGATCTCTGCGTTCTCCATGCCCAGCACAGTAACCGGCACCGCCCGCGATTGGCGGCCGGGTCCGGGAAACGCCGAGGACCCCGTCGTCGTACGAACTACGACAACAGGGTCCGGTGCGCGCCCCCTACCGCTTACGCGGCGGAGCTACTGCTACTGCTGGACGAGGTTCCCGACCCCGAGGCCTTCGAGCCCGACGCCTTCGAGCCTGACGTCTTCGAGTCCGACGACTTCGAGTCCGAGGACGAAGACGTGGAGGACGCGGAAGACGAAGAAGAGGAGTCCGAGGACGCCGACGACTTCGAGGACGAGGCGGGCGCGCTGCTCGACGAGGAGCTGCGGCTGTCATTGCGGTAGAAACCGGAGCCCTTGAAGACAATACCGACCGCGGAGAACACCTTCTTCAGGCGGCCAGCGCAGCTGGGGCACTCGGTGAGGGCGTCGTCGGTGAACTTCTGCACCGCTTCGAGGCCCTCGCCGCACTGGGTGCACTGGTACTGGTAGGTGGGCACTGTCTTCCTCCTGGCACTCTCACTCAATGAGTGCTAAACGACGGTCCATAGTGACGTATTCCTGAGGATCAGTCCACTGTCACTGGCACTCGGTGACCCACGCCACGTGCGACGGTGCGGCTGCGGGGCCGTGTCGCGAGCCGTGAGCGCAGTGCCAGCAGGGTCGCCAGGGCGAGCAGCGTGCCGCCCATCGGCACCAGAAACCCGGCGCCGTCCCGGAAGCCGTCCTCCAGTTGCCCGGCGATCGTGACAGCCGCCGCCTGGCCGAGCGCGACCGCGCCGGTCAGCCAGGTGAAGGCCTCGGTGCGGGCGCCGGCCGGGACCAGGCTCTCGACCAGGGTGTAGCCGGTGATCAGGGCGGGCGCGATGCACATGCCGACGAGCAGGCCGAGGCCCGCCAGGACGAGCACCGAGTGGGCGGCCCACAGGCCGGAGGCGGTCAGCGTGAGGGCGGCGTACGCGACGACGAGGCGTCGCCGCGGGCCCACCTTCCAGGCGACGGCGCCGCAGACCAGGCCGGAGAGCATGTTGCCGGCGGCGAAGGTGCCGTACAGGACGCCATTCAGGCCGGGCTCGCCGATGGACTCGGTGAACGCGGCCAGGGAGACCTGCATACCGCCGAAGACGGAACCGATGCCGAGGAACGTCACGATCAGCACCCGCACTCCGGGGATGCGCAGCGCGGACGTGTGCTCCACGCGCGCGTGCCCGTCGAGAGTGACCGGGGGTTGTGTGCTCTTCGCCGCGGCGAACAGCAGGCCGCCGAGCAGTGTCAGCGACGCCTCGGTCACCAGGCCCGCGGCCGGGTCCACGGCCGTGCACAGCGCGGTGGCCAGCAGAGGGCCGAGGACGAAGGTCAGCTCGTCCGTGACGGACTCGAAGGCCGCAGCGGTCGGCATCAGGGGCGAGTCCTGGAGCCGCGCGCTCCAGCGGGCGCGCATCATGGGGCCGATCTGGGGTTGCGAGGCGCCCGTGGGCACGGCGGCCAGGAGCAGCGCCCACAGGGGCGCGTGGGACAGGGCGAGTGCGGTGAGGGCCAGACCCGACAGCGAGTGCGCGATCACGCCCGGGATCAGTACGACGCGCTGCCCGTAGCGGTCCGCGAGCCGGCCGCTGTAGGGCGCGAACAGTGCCATGGAGACACCGGTGACGGCCGCGGCGGCGCCCGCTGCGGCGTACGAGCCGGTGGTGTGCTGCACGAGCAGCACGATGGAGACGGTGAGCATCCCGAACGGCTGGCGTGCCGCGAAGCCGGGGAGCACGAAGGTCCAGGCGCCGCGGGTACGCAGCAGTTGTCCGTACCCGGGGCGGGAGGTGACCGTGGATGCCACGGCCCGTGCCTTTCTGCCGCCTGGTAGCGCGGCCCCCCCTTGTCGGGGTGGCGGGCACCGAGAGCTGTCCTCTTGCGCGGACTGCGGTAGATGCCGACGTGCGCTGCGAGGAGCGTCCCGGCCGCCATACGGTCGCGCCAGCCCTGCTTCAGGCAGAGTTGGTTCGATCAGGTGGCCCCATCGTACAGGGGTGCGAAAGCAGGGATACGAAAGCGCCTTAATGGCCGCCTTCGTCAGCGACTTAACGGCCGCCTTCGTCGCCGTTCATGCCCAGCCACCCCGCCAGCTTGCCGCCGCGTCCCACCGCGCGCAGCCGGCGCTCGGCCGCGTCGCGGACGGGGTCCGTGGCGACCACGAGGAGCTCGTCGCCCCGCCGCAGCACTGTCGTCGGAAGCGGAACAAACGATTCCCCGCCGCGTACGACCAAGGTGACGGCGGCCCCGGCAGGCAGGCGCAGCTCGTTGATCTCGACGCCGTGCATCTTCGACCCCTCAGGGATGGCGAAGGACAGCAGGTGTCCGCTCAGTCGCTCCAGGGGTGCCGACTCGATGCCGAGGTCGGCGGCCTCGGGCCCCTCGCCCAGGTGCAGCTTGCGGGCGAGCCACGGCAGGGTCGGGCCCTGGACCAGGGTGTAGACGACGACCAGGACGAAGACGATGTTGAAGATGCGGCGGCTGGACTCGACACCCTCCACCATCGGGATGGTGGCCAGGATGATGGGGACGGCGCCGCGCAGCCCGGCCCAGGACATGAGCGTCTGCTCCTGCCAGGGCACCCGGAACGGCAGCAGACTCAGCACGACGCCGAGCGGACGCGCCACCATCGTCAGCACCAGCCCGATGGCGATCGCCGGCCAGATGTCGTCGCCCAGCTCGTGCGGGGTGACCAGCAGGCCGAGCAGGACGAACATGCCGATCTGGGCGAGCCAGCCCAGCCCGTCGGCGAACCCGCGCGTGGCCGGCCAGTGCGGCAGCCGCGCGTTGCCCATCACCATCGCGGCGAGGTAGACGGCGAGGAAGCCGCTGCCGTGCGCCAGCGCGCCCGCCGCGTACGCGGTGACGGCGATGGCCATGACGGCGATCGGGTAGAGGCCGGAGGCCGGCAGTGCCACGTGCCGCAGGCCCCAGGACCCCAGCCAGCCCACCGCGAGGCCGATGGCGGCGCCGATGGTCAGTTCCAGGGCGATCTCGCCGAGTAGCGCGTACCAGTGTTCGATCGGGCCCGCCGTGGAGAAGGAGACCACGAGGATGACCACGGGGGCGTCGTTGAAGCCGGACTCGGCCTCCAGCGTGCCCGTCACGCGCGCGGGGAGGGGAAGTTTGCGCAGCACCGAGAAGACGGCCGCCGCGTCCGTCGAGGACACCACCGCTCCGACGATGAGCGCCTGGCGCCACTCCAGGTCGATCAAGTAGTGCGCGGCCGTCGCCGTGACCCCGACGCTCACCGCGACCCCGACCAGCGCCAGCGTGGAGGCGGCCGGCAGGGCCGGCTTGATCTCCTTCCACTTCGTGCCCAGACCGCCCTCGGCCAGGATCACGACGAGGGCCGCGTATCCGATGACCTGGGTCAGTTCGGCGTTGTCGAAGCGGATGTCGCCGATGCCGTCCTGGCCCATGGCGATGCCGATCCCCAGGTAGACGAGCAGGCTGGGGAGCCCGCTGCGCGAGGAGATCCGGACCGCTGCCACAGCGACGAGCAGGACGAGCGAGCACAGGAGCAGGAGCTGGTTGAGGTCGTGGACAGTCAGCGGCCGTTCCCTTCCCTGGCCCACGCGCATCACGCGCGCGTGGGCTCATGTACATAGGACACGAAGTCGTGCTGCTCCGCATCCAAGTACTTCGTTACCTTACCTAACTCTTGACGATTTCTTGACGCTTTGCCGATCATGATCGAACGCCCGTGCGCGCGGGTTCCCGACTCCGCGTCAAGTGGCGCCGGGCCCTGCGCCTATGGTTGCTCCAGCGTTCAGTCAAAAGCACGGCCCGCCCGCCGCGAGCGTTAGGACAGCAAGGACAGCGATGCCCCCCAATACCACCGCCTCATCGGGTCAGCGGCCCGGCAAGTCCGGCAGGAAGAAGGGGCGCAAGGCCCGTCTGCTCGTCTTTGTCCTGGTGCTGGCCCTCATCGGAGGCGTCGCCTACGGGGCGTACTGGTCCATCAGCACCGTCCGTGCCTCGTTCCCGCAGACCAAGGGCTCCACCACCCTGGACGGCCTGTCGGGCCCCGTGGACGTCGAGCGCGACAGCTACGGCATCCCGCAGATCTACGCCTCCTCCGACACGGACCTGTTCATGGCGCAGGGCTACGTCCAGGCGCAGGACCGGTTCTACGAGATGGACGTGCGCCGTCACATGACCTCCGGGCGCCTGTCGGAGATGTTCGGCAAGAAACAGGTCGACAACGACGAGTTCCTGCGCACGCTGGGCTGGGACCGGGTCGCGAAGGAGGAGTACGACAAGACGCTGTCGGCCTCCACCAAGAAGTACCTCCAGGCCTACGCCAAGGGGGTCAACGCCTACCTCCAGGGCAAGAGCGGCAAGCAGATCTCCCTGGAGTACGCGGCCCTCGGCTTCAAGAACGACTACAAGCCCGCGAAGTGGACCCCCGTCGACTCCATCTCGTGGCTGAAGGCGATGGCCTGGGATCTGCGCGGCAACATGCAGGACGAAGTCGACCGCGCCCTGATGACCAGCCGCCTCGGCCCCCAGCAGATCGCCGACCTGTACCCGCAGTACCCGTACAGCCGCAACCAGACGATCGTCCAGCAGGGCCAGTACGACGAGCTGACCGGGACCTTCGAGGGCAACGACAGCGCGTCCGGCGGCACGTCCACGAGCGGCACGAGCGGCACCGTGGCGGGCACGTCGTCGTCCTCGGCCACGTCCGCCCTCCAGAGCCAGCTCTCGGGCCTCCAGAAGGTCCTGGACGACGTCCCGACGGCCGTCGGCGTGAACGGCAACGGCATCGGCTCCAACTCCTGGGTGGTGGCCGGGAGCCACACCATCAGCGGCAAGCCGCTCCTCGCCAACGATCCGCACCTGTCGGCCTCGCTGCCGTCCGTCTGGTACCAGATGGGCCTGCACTGCCGCACGGTCTCCAGCAAGTGCCCGTACGACGTCACCGGCTACACCTTCGCGGGCATGCCCGGCGTGGTCATCGGCCACAACCAGGACATCGCCTGGGGCATGACCAACTCCGGCGTCGACGTCACCGACCTCTACCTGGAGAAGCTCACCGGCGACGGCTACCTGTACGACGACAAGGTCAAGCCCTTCACCACGCGCGAGGAGACCATCAAGGTCGCCGGCGGCGCCTCCAAGAAGATCGTCGTCCGGCAGACCAGCGACGGGATGCCGCTGCTGTCCGATCGCAACGACGAACTGGTGAAGGTCGGCAAGAAGGCCACCGTCGACACCGCCGCACCCGACCGCGGCGACGGCTACGGCATCGCCCTGAAGTGGACCGCGCTGGACCCGGGCACCTCCATGGACGCCGTCTTCGCGATGGACAGGGCGACCGACTGGAGCGGCTTCCGCAAGGCCGCGTCCCTGTTCGACGTGCCCTCGCAGAACCTCGTCTACGCCGACACCAAGGACAACATCGGCTACACCCCGCCCGGAAAGATCCCCACGCGCGCGGAGGGCGACGACGGCAGGCTCCCGGCGCCGGGCTGGGACTCCAAGTACAAGTGGACCGGGTACATCGCGCAGGACCAGCTGCCCTACGAGTACAACCCGAAGCGGGGCTACATCGTCGCCGCCAACCAGGCCGTGATCGACAGCGACAAGTACCCCTACACGCTCACCACGGACTGGGGCTACGGCACCCGCAGCCAGCGGATCACCGACCTGATCGAGTCGAAGATCAAGGGCGGCGGCAAGATCTCCACCGACGACATGCGTCAGATGCAGCTGGACAACAGCAGCGAGATCGCCAAGCTGCTCGTGCCCAAGCTGCTGAAGATCGACGTCGACGACAAGGACGTCCGTCAGGCGCAGGAGCTCCTCGAGGGCTGGGACTACACCCAGGACGCCGACTCGGCCGCGGCCGCCTACTTCAACGCGGTGTGGCGCAACATCCTCAAGCTGGCCTTCGGCAACAAGCTGCCCAAGGAGCTGCGGGTCAAGGGCCAGTGCCTGTGGGTGGACCCGGTCAACACCACCGGACCCGCGGACGACACCGGCAAGGTGCGCGAGTGCGGCGAGCGCGACGCCGACCAGGCGCAGCCGGACGGCGGCGACCGCTGGTTCGAGGTCGTGCGCAACCTCATGAACGACGAGAACAGCGACTGGTGGAAGACGCCCAAGTCGGGCACCCGCCCCGCGGCGAACAACCGTGACCAGCTGTTCAAGCGCGCGATGATCGACGCCCGCTGGGAGCTGACCGCCAAGCTCGGCAAGGACATCGACACCTGGAACTGGGGCCGGCTGCACCGTCTGTTCCTGAAGAACCAGACCCTGGGCACCGACGGCCCCGGCTTCCTGAAGTACATGCTCAACCGCGGCCCGTGGAAGCTCAGCGGCGGCGAGGCGGCCGTCAACGCGACCGGCTGGAACGCGGCCGGCGGCTACGGCGTCGTCTGGGTGCCGTCGATGCGGATGGTGGTCAACCTCGGCGATCTCGACAAGTCGAAGTGGATCAACCTCTCCGGCGCCTCCGGGCACGCCTACAGCGCCCACTACACCGACCAGACGAACAAGTGGGCCAAGGGCGAGCTGCTGGACTGGTCCTTCTCGGACAAGGCGGTCGAGGACAGCACGAGCGACACCCTGGTACTGAAGCCGTGAGCCGCTGAGGGCGGTTCAGGAGCCGTGCCGGAAGCGGCGCACGCCCGACGGCGTCACCACCGCGTGCACCGGCCGGTCGTGCGCCTGCGCGGGCACACGCTCGACGACCTCCGTGTCGTAGAGCAGCACCACCAGCGAGGGGTGGGCGCCCGCGCGCTCCAGACGGGCGAGGACGCGGTCGTACGATCCTCCGCCGCGCCCCAGACGCATGCCGCGCGCGTCGACCGCCAGCCCGGGCAGCAGCACGACCTCGGCGGCGGTCACGGCGTCCGGGCCCAGGCGCTCCCCGCCGGGCTCGAACAGGGCCATCTTCTGGCCGTGTTGGACACGCGCGAGGGAGCCCTCGCCGGTGTACGTGCCCCAGTCCAGGTCGTTGTCGGGCAGCAACGTTGGGAGCAGGACGTGCACGCCCCGGGCGCGCAGCGCGTCCAGCAGCGCGAGCGTTCCCGGTTCGCTCCCCACGGAGACGTACGCCGCCACCGTGCGCGCATGCGCCAGTTCGGGCAGCTCCAGCGCCCGCCCGGCCAGCGCGGCGGCCGCTTCCCGCACGTCATCGGCCGTCAACCTGTTCCTCACCGAGAGGAACTCTCGCCGCAACATTCGCTTGTCAGGCTCGGCCGGACGTCCGAAGTGACTCAATGGTTGTACCCGTACCCTTTCAATACGCTCATATGAGAGCTAATTAACCGGAGCTACAGATTCCCTGCAAAGGCACCGGATAAGGTTGCGCGCATGACTCAGTCGCACCCTCGGATCAGCAAGGCTGTCATCCCCGCAGCAGGCCTGGGCACCCGGTTCCTGCCGGCCACCAAGGCCACTCCCAAGGAGATGCTGCCGGTCGTCGACAAGCCGGCGATCCAGTACGTGGTCGAGGAGGCCGCGTCCGCGGGCCTCGATGACGTCCTCATGATCACGGGACGCAACAAGCGCCCCCTGGAGGACCACTTCGACCGCAACTACGAGCTGGAATCGGCCCTTCAGAAGAAGGGCGACGCCGACCGGCTCGCGAAGGTGCAGGAGTCCAGCGACCTCGCCACCATGCACTACGTCCGCCAGGGCGACCCCAAGGGGCTGGGTCACGCCGTCCTGTGCGCCGCCCCGCACGTGGGCCACGAGCCCTTCGCCGTCCTCCTCGGCGACGACCTGATCGACCCGCGCGACCCGCTGCTCAAGCGGATGGTCGAGGTCCAGGAGCAGCGCGGCGGCAGCGTGATCGCGCTCATGGAGGTCGCGCCCGAGCAGATCCACCTCTACGGCTGCGCGGCCGTCGACCTCACCGACGACGCGGACGTCGTCCAGGTGACCGGCTTGGTCGAGAAGCCGGACGCGGCGGACGCCCCGTCCAACTACGCGATCATCGGCCGCTACGTCCTCGACCCGCACATCTTCGACATACTCCGCAAGACCGAGCCCGGCCGCGGCGGTGAGATCCAGCTCACCGACGCCCTCCAGCAGCTCGCCGACGACGAGAAGATCGGCGGCCCCGTGCACGGCGTCGTCTTCAAGGGCCGCCGCTATGACACCGGTGACCGCGGCGACTACCTGCGTGCCATTGTCAGACTCGCATGCGAACGTGAAGACCTGGGCCCGGACTTCCGGACCTGGCTTCGCAGTTACGTAGCCGAGGAGATGTAGCCACGTTGAGCAGCGCCGCGCCCCGCACCACCGGCCAGGACCACCTGTGGTCGGTGGGCGAGCACCTGGAGGACATCCTCGCGACCGTCCGCCCCCTCGAACCCATCGAGCTGCAACTCCTCGACGCCCAGGGCTGCGTCCTGGTCGAGGACGTCACGGTGCCTCTCTCCCTGCCGCCGTTCGACAACAGCTCCATGGACGGGTACGCGGTGCGGGTCGCGGATGTCGCGGGCGCGAGCGAGGAGTTCCCCGCCGTCCTGGACGTCGTCGGGGACGTCGCGGCGGGCCAGGCCGACCTCCTCCAGGTCGGCCCCGGCCAGGCCGCCCGCATCATGACCGGCGCCCCGCTGCCGCCCGGCGCCGAGACCGTCGTCCCCGTGGAGTGGACCGACGGCGGCCTCGGTGAGGGCCCGGTCACCGGGATGCGCGCCCGCGCCCTGGCCCCCGAGGGCGCCGAGGGACAGGTGCACGTGTACCGGCCGGCCGAGGCACGCGCGCACGTGCGCGCGAAGGGCAGCGACGTGAAGGCCGGGGACCGCGCCCTGGAAGCGGGCACCGTCCTCGGCCCGCCGCAGATCGCGCTGCTCGCCGCGATCGGCCGCGGCACCGTACGCGTGCGCCCGCGCCCGCGCGTGGTCGTCATGTCCACCGGCAGCGAACTCGTCCAGCCCGGCGAGGAACTCGGCAGCGGCCAGATCTACGACTCCAACAGCTTCGCCCTCACCGCCGCCGCCCGCGACGCCGGCGCCATCGCCTACCGCGTGGGCGCCGTCGCCGACGACGCCGAAACGCTCCGGTCCACCATCGAGGACCAGCTCGTCCGCGCCGACCTCATGGTCACCACGGGCGGCGTGAGCGTCGGGGCGTACGACGTCGTCAAGGAAGCGCTGTCGCACGTCGGCGACGAGGACGAGCCCGGCAGCGGCATCGAGTTCCGCAAGCTCGCCATGCAGCCCGGCAAGCCCCAGGGCTTCGGCTCCATCGGCCCCGATCACACCCCGCTGCTCGCGCTCCCGGGCAACCCGGTGTCGTCGTACGTCTCCTTCGAGCTGTTCGTACGCCCCGCCATCCGCACCCTGATGGGCCTCGACGACGTCCACCGGCCGACGACCAGAGCGACCCTGAGCGCGAGCAAGCCGCTGACCTCGCCGAAGGGCCGCCGGCAGTTCCTGCGCGGGACGTACGCCGACGGCACGGTGACCCCCGTCGGCGGCGCCGGATCCCACCTGGTCGCGGCCCTCGCGCACGCGGACGCGCTGATCGTCGTCCCCGAGGACGTGGAGTCCGTCGAGCCCCGGACCGAGGTCGAGGTCGTCCTGCTCGGCTGAGCGGTCCTGCTTGGCGGTACCGTGTCGCGCACAACAGGCCCGCGCGCCGCACCGCGGCGGGCCCGGACCGGGAGCGCCACACAGTATGAGTACGCAGGACGGACTGACGCACATCGACGAGGCGGGCGCCGCCCGCATGGTCGACGTATCCGGGAAGGACGTGACCGCACGCACCGCCCGCGCCAGCGGACGCGTCCTCGTCTCGCCCCGCGTGGTCGAGCTGCTGCGCGGAGAGGGCGTCCCCAAGGGCGACGCCCTGGCCACCGCGCGGATCGCGGGCATCATGGGAGCCAAACGCACGCCGGACCTGATCCCGCTGTGCCACCCCTTGTCGGTGTCCGGTGTGACACTGGACCTGTCGGTCGCGGACGACGCCGTGGAGATCTGGGCCACGGTGAAGACCACCGACCGCACGGGCGTCGAGATGGAGGCCCTCACCGCGGTCTCCGTCGCCGCGCTCACCGTGATCGACATGGTCAAGGCGGTCGACAAGGGAGCGGTCATCACGGACGTTCGGGTGGAGGAGAAGACGGGCGGCAAGTCCGGTGACTGGAGCCGGTCATGACGTATCGCGCTCTTGTGGTCACCGCTTCCAACCGGGCCGCCTCCGGGATCTACGAGGACAAGGGCGGCCCGCTGATCGCCGACGGCCTGAAGCGGTTCGGGTTCGTCGTGGACGGCCCGCAGGTCGTGCCCGACGGCGACCCGGTGGAGGCCGCCCTGCGCGCCGCCGTCGACGTGGCGTACGACGTCGTCCTCACCACCGGCGGCACCGGCATCTCGCCCACCGACCGCACGCCCGAGGCGACCCGCGAGGTGATCGACTACGAGGTGCCGGGCATCGCGGAGGCCATCCGCGCGTTCGGACGGGAGAAGGTGCCGACGGCGGCGCTCTCCCGGGGCCTGGCCGGAGTGGCGGGGCGGACACTGATCGTCAATCTGCCGGGCTCCTCCGGCGGCGTGAAGGACGGACTGGCCGTTCTGGAGCCCCTGTTGGCGCACGCCGTCGACCAGATCCGCGGCGGAGATCACTCCAGACCCGCCGCCGGCAGTGGGGGTGCGAGCTGAACAGCCCATCCTGGCCCGTCGTGCTGGCGGACGGCGATGTCGTCCTCCGGCCGATAAAGATGCGCGACCAGCGGGCTTGGCGCGAGGTCAACCGGCGCAACCGGGACTGGCTGCGGCCCTGGGAGGCGACCATTCCGCCGCCCACGCCGAGTGGACCGATAGCGCACCGGCCGACCTACCGCCAGATGGTCCGCCATCTGCGGGCCGAGGCGAACGCGGGCCGGATGCTGCCGTTCGTCATCGAGTACCAGGGGCGGCTGGTCGGGCAGCTGACGGTCGCCGGAATCACCTGGGGCTCGATGTGCTCGGGCCATGTCGGCTACTGGGTGGACGAATCGGTGGCCGGCCGCGGCGTGATGCCGACGGCCGTGGCACTCGTCGTGGACCACTGTTTCCGAACCGTCGGTCTGCACCGCATCGAGGTCTGCATTCGCCCCGAGAACGGACCCAGCCGCCGGGTGGTGGAGAAACTCGGATTCCGCGAGGAGGGGCTGCGCCCGCGCTATCTCCACATCGACGGCGCCTGGCGCGACCACCTAGTCTTCGCACTCACCGCGGAAGAGGTGCCCGACGGGTTGCTGAGGCGCTGGCAGCGGGCACGATCCAGGAACACCTCTCCCGGCCCCTCCTCGGCACCGCACAACGCACCGGGAAATTGAATAAACGTTCGAAAATGATCGGTGGATGACCATCTCGGAGCAATGAATTCTCGACCTGGGCGGCCTGTTGATCGCATCGGTCACAAAAAAAGCTCGAAATATCAGCCAGATCGTGCGACACACCGGCGCAATTGGCAGATGGCCTCACGCAAACCCCTCTACCGTGTGAGGCGTGAGCAGCAGCGGCCTCATCTACGCAGTCATTGTCGGGGCCTGGGCCGCCTACTTGGTGCCGATGTGGCTCCGTAGGCAGGACGAGCTGAATGAGGCCCGTCCGACGGAACGCTTCAGCACTGCCATCCGGTTGTTGTCCGGACGGGCGGGGATGGAGCGCCGATACGCCAAGGACCTGCGGGCGCGCTCCACCGAAGAGGGGGAGTCCAG
Organism: Streptomyces sp. NPDC050619; assembly: GCF_040654815.1. Classification (NCBI taxonomy): domain Bacteria; kingdom Bacillati; phylum Actinomycetota; class Actinomycetes; order Kitasatosporales; family Streptomycetaceae; genus Streptomyces; species Streptomyces sp. NPDC050619. The sequence continues at coordinate 42,330 of NZ_JBFAIR010000034.1, forward strand.
CGCCGCCGACCCGGGCACGGTCACCGATTCGGTGGACGTCCGGGCCTTCGCCATGCCTCCGAGCCGGCCACGGGCACAGGCGTCGGTTCAACCGCAGAGTTCGGGGCGCGCGGTCCCGGCGCGCGAGCCGGCGCGTGATGCGGTGCGCGAACCCGTGCGGGAATCGGCGCGCGACTCCGGGCGGGATGCGGTACGGGACCCCGCCGCGCGTGCGTCTGGACGGGGCTCGGCGCGTGGGTCGGCACGTGAAGAGACGGACGCTTCGGCGCTCGAATCGGGTGCCGGTGCCGGTAGCGCACCGGCGCGGAAGCGGGTGCCGGCCCCTCGGCGCAACCCCTCGGCGGAGGCGGCCGCGGCGCGCGCTCAGCGCTCGAAGGTGCTCGCGCGCCGTCGGCGCACCACAGTCATGCTCTTCCTCGCCTTCACGCTCGGCGCGATCGTCGCCGCGGTCGGCGGGCTCACGTTCCTGTGGGCGCCTGGCGTGCCCGCCGTCATGCTCAGCGTGTACATCGCGTACCTGCGCTCCCAGGAGCGCCGGCGCTTCGCCTACCAGATGGACCGGCGCCGGGCCGAGGCCGCCGCGCAGCGACTGCGCGAACGCGCACGCCAGCCGCGCCGGCGCGCCTCCGTCGACGCGAGCGTGGACGGCGAGGAGCCGGAAGAAGTCCCGGAGCCGCTGACGGACCCCGGGCTGTCGGCGCTCGCCGCCGACCGGCGTGCGCTGGTCGAGCAGACCGACCACGCCGAGTGGGTCGACCAGCAGCGCGAGCGGGAGCACCGGCCAGGACACGGGGACAGCTGGGACCCGGTACCGGTACCGCTGCCGACGTACGTGACCGCGCCGGTCGCCCCGCGCGCCACCGCCGACGTGGACCTGGGAGCGCCGGACGCGTGGAGCTCGGCACGGTCCAGCGCCGTCGCACCGGAGCAGGAGGCGCCGCCTGTCGCACGGGACGGAGGATCGGAGGAGCAGTCCGCCGACGCGGACGCCGACGCCGATCCGGGGGCCGAGGGCCGCACCGACGCCCGCCGCGCCGCCTCCGCCCGCCGCGCCCGCGAGCGCGGCCGCACACCGCTCTTCGACCAGTACGAGGACGGCGACCGGCCACGGGCCGCCAACGAGTGACCCGGGCCGGGGCCGGCCTCCGCCGAGGCCCCCGGAGTGCGGCCCCTGACCAGCCGGGAACGGATTTCCAGGCACCCGGACGGGGATGCTAGAGTTTCCTTCGTTGCAAGGGCCTGTGGCGCAGTCCGGTAGCGCACCTCGTTCGCATCGAGGGGGCCAGGGGTTCGAATCCCCTCAGGTCCACCGCAGCTCAGAGCCCCAGTCGGAGAGATCCGACTGGGGCTCTTCGGTGTTCGTACAGCAACTAGCCAAATATTCAGTGGCGGACGGCTCCTGCGCCGGTTCACCATGCTCGTATGGTCTCAGGTGAGCACGCCAGTGAACCATCGGGAACTCGGTGGACGCGGTCAACCGTCTTTCCCGACATGTGGGTTGATCCGGACGACGACCCGCGCGAGAGCGATGTCGAGATCGTCGACGAGCGCAGCACGCTGCTCGAGGGCCTGCGGCACTACCGCCTCACCCTGGAAATGAAATGTGCGGGCCTGGACGCCGAACAGATGGCCCGGCGCTCCGTACCGCCGTCCACGATGTCCCTGCTCGGGCTGGTGCGGCACTTGGCCGAGGGGGAACGGCACCTTCGCCGGGTGATGGCCGGCGAGGACACGCCGAGGCTGTACCGCACCGACGAGGACCGCGACGCCGAGTGGAACGGCGCGATCGCCGACCCGGCGGTCGTGGAGGACGCCTGGCGGCAGTGGCGGGCAGAGGTGGAACTCACCGACCGCTTCATAGCCGACGTCACCGACCTCGGGACCCTGAACGCAGGCTTCTCCGACTTCGGCCCCGAACCCGGCGGACAGGTGCAGCTTCGCGACGTCCTGGCGGCGCAGATCGGGGAGTACGCGCGACACTGCGGCCACGCCGACCTCCTGCGCGAGCGGATCGACGGCCGAGTGGGCCAATGACCTGACGGCCCAGGGCAACGGCCGCCTGGATCACCGTGGAGAGCACGGCCAGGAGTGCGCAGGCCGCCGTCGCCGCGCCCAGGGCCGGCCAGGGGAAGTGGATCGGGGCCTGTACGGACAACAGGTGCAGGGCGCTCCACATGCCGAGCAGGTTGAGGGCGGTGACGAGCAGGCCCAGCACCGTGCCGACCGCCACCACCGTCAGGGCCTCCGCGGCGACCAGGCGCAGGAGTTGGCCGCCGGTGGCCCCCGCCAGCCGTAGTGCCGTCAGGTCGCGTGCGCGGTCGGAGGTTGCCATGACCAGGGTGTTGGCGAGGGAGATGGCGGTGTAGAGGAGGGCTATGCCGAGGATCAGGAGGAGGCCTGGCCGGGTTGCCCTGTCGGGGTGGGGTGTGACGGCAGTGATCCACTCCGCCCTGGTGAGGATCTGTCCACCGCCAGGTCCGCCAGGTCCACCAGGTCCACCAGGTCCACCAGGTCCACCAGGTCCACCAGGTCCCGCCCGTCGTATGCCCGCCTCCACTGCCCTCGCGTCCGCCCCCGGCCTCACCCGCACGTCGACTCGGTCCACGGGGGCGTGCGGGGCGTTGGCCGGGGTGATGTACGCGCCGTTGTCGCCGGTGCCGGTGGACATCACCGCGGCGATGCGGAGGGATCTGCGGGTGCCGTCGCCGAGCCAGACCGTCACGTGGTCGCCGACCGTGTGGCGGGCCCATTCCTCGTTGACGATGATCGAGTCGTCGTCGAGGTCGGTGACGCGGCCCGACGAAAGGGGCAGGCGAACGGTCGCGGCCAGTTGTTCCGGATCGGCCGCCCGGGCCTCGGACTTGATGAGGGCCACGTCGTCCTCCAGGACGTACACGGCGCTCGCCGCGCTCGCCGAGACCTCGGCGCCGGGCACCGCGCGCAGCCGCCGGACGGCTGCCGGGTCGAGGCCGTCGGGAGACGACACCACGAAGTCGGCGACGGTCCGCTGTCGTATCTCCGTCGCCTTCGCTCCGCTCAGGGTCGCGGTGGCGCCCAGCAGTGAGCCCGTCAGGGCGATCAGGACCAGGACGGGGGCCGCTACGGCGGCCGTGCGGCGGATGTCGGTGGTGGTGTTCTCGCGGATCAGCATGGCGTAGGCGCCCGGCAGGCGGCCGGCCGGGAGCCGGGTGAGCAGGCGGGTCAGGGGGCGCACCAGGGCCGGGGACAGCAGGGCGACCGCGGTGATCAGGAGCATGGGGCGGCTGATGTACGTCTTGCGGTGGAGGAGGTCGCCCGGGTCGGTCAGCAGCGCCAGGGTCAGGGTCGCCGCCGCGGTCAGGAGCAGGGCCGTACCGCTCAGCAGGCGGCCCCACGTGATCGTGCCGGTGTCGGCGGACGCCTCGCGCAGGGCTTGGACGGGGGCGGTTCGGCCGGCCCGCCAGGACGCGGCCGTCACTCCGCACAGGGCCACCAGCAGACCCGTCCAGAAGGACACGTGGTACGGCCAGACGTGGTCCGTGATGGTGAACCAGGGCGGTGCCAGGCCCTCGGTCACGACCCGGGCGGCCAGGTGCGGGGCGGCGTACGCGCCGGCTGCGCAGCCCGCCGCCGACGCGAGCACGCCGACGAGCAGGGCCTCCAGGGCCACCGTGCGGCGGATCTGGGCCGGGGTGGCGCCCGCGGTGCGCAACAGGCCGAACTCCTGGCGCCGCTGGGCGACCGCGAAGGCGAACGTGGACGCCACGACGAACACCGATACGAACCCGGCGACCCCGCCGGCCGTGCCGAACAGGGCGTTCAGCGCGGTCAGCGCCTCGCGGTCCCGGTCCGGGCCGGCGTCCGCGAGTCGCCGCGCGTCGCCGGTGAGGACGCTCAGGCCCGGGGCTGTCCGCCGTACCGCATCCGCATCCGCGTCCACGGCCAACTGGGTGCTCACCGGTGACAGATGGGCCGCGCGGGTGTCCGTGTAGAAGAGGGCGTTCTCGAAGCCGAGGCCGGGGACCGTCCCGACCACGCGTACGGTGCCCGAGGCGGTGTGCAGGCGTCTGCCTACGGTCGTCCAGTCGCCGGTGGCGACGACCTCGTCGGCGGCCCTCGGGGCGCGGCCCGCGTTCAGCTCGTACGGGGCGAACGCGGCCGTCGACCATGGGTGGCCCACCAGGTCGGCGGGGCCGCCCGGGGCCCGTACGGCGAAGGTGCGGTCCTCGACGACCGTGCCGAGGGTGCGCAGCGCGGCGATGGTCCGGGGCGGGACGGGGCGGGGGTGCGCCAGCTTCTGGGTGCGGTCGCCGATGGGGGTGGGCACGTGCAGGGTGTCCTGCCCCTTGACCACGACCGGCGCCGCCGCGAACCGCTCCGGCCGCCGCTCGGGGGCGTCGAGGGAGGAGGCCAGGGCCAGTCCCATCACGGTGAGCAGCGCGACACCGAGGGACAGGGCCACGAAGGTGCCGGTGAAGGTGATCCAGCGGGTGCGCAGGGTGTGGAGGGCGAGGCTCAGCACGGCACGGCCTCCAGCGTCGTCAGGTGCGCGGCGATCTCGCCGGCCGAGGCCCTGACGCGTCCGCCCAGTTCCCCGCTCACCCGCCCGTCCACGAGAAAGACCACGCGGTCGGCATACGAAGTGGCCACCGGATCGTGGGTCACCATCACGACCGTCCGGTCCTCGGCGTCGACCATGGTGCGCAGCAACGACAGCACCTCACGCCCCGTCCGCGAATCCAGCGCCCCCGTCGGCTCGTCCCCGAACAGCACCTCGGGGCGGGTGATCAGAGCGCGGGCCAGGGCGACGCGTTGCTGCTGGCCGCCGGACAGCTGGGCGGGGCGGAGCCCGGTCCGGTCGCCCAGGCCGACCCGGTGCAGCGCGGCACGGACCTCGGCCTTCGGAGGGCGCCGGCCGGCCAGGCGCAGGGGCAGGGCGACGTTCTGCGCGGCGGTCAGGGAGGGCAGCAGGTTGAACGCCTGGAACACGAAGCCGACGCGTTCCCGGCGCAGCAGGGTCAGCCTGCGCTCACTCAACGCCGTCAGCTCCGTGTCGCCGAGGCACACCGTGCCCGAGGTGGGCCGGTCCAGGCCGGCGGCGCATTGCAGCAACGTCGACTTGCCCGAGCCGGACGGGCCCATGACGGCGGTGAAGGTGCCGGTGGGGAACGCGAGCGAGATGTCGTCGAGTGCGGTCACGCCGCTGTCGCCCGCCCCGTACCTCCTGCTCACGGCCCGCAGTTCGATCGCGTTGGGTCTCATCTCCGCGTCTCCTCCCACTGGTTCGATGTCACTGGGATCACCAAACCGCGCGACCGGCCCTGAAGCAGTGCGGCAGGGACGAGACTTGGGGTAGGGCCAGGCATACCTCCGGGCCTCCGCCTGAGCCCATGGTCACGCCCCGGCCCGGCTTCTACGGTGATCCCCATGAGCATGTGGCGGGCCCTCAGCGGCCGTGGGTACTTGGCGTCTGTGTGGCCCTGGCGTGCGGTCGCCTACCTCACGAGCGGCGCGCTGCTCGGAGCCGTCGTCCTCGTGGCGGTCGTCTGCGGGCTCGTGGCCGGCGGCGTGCTCGCCGTCGTACTCGTCGGGCTGCCGCTGCTGGTGCTCACCGCGCTGGCCGGGATCCCTGTGGCCGCCGTGGAGCGGTGGCGGCTGCGGATGGTCGGGGTGGTGACAGGGACCGGCGGCGACGGTCACCGCGTGCCCGACCGGCCGGGCCTGCGCTCCTGGCTGGTGACGCGGCTGAGGGAGGCGGTGACCTGGCGGGAGTTGGCGTACGCCGTGCTGTTCGGGCTGGTGCTCTGGCCGCTCGATGCGCTGGCCGTCGTCCTCGCGGCCGGGGTTCCGCTGGCCATGGTCGCGGTGCCGGTGCTGGTCGCCGCCGACGGTGAGGCGAAGGTGGCCAAGCTGTGGACCGTCGACACCTGGGCGGGGGCGTTCGGGTCCGCCGCGCTCGGGCTTGTCCTGCTGGTGGGCGGCGCCTACGTGCTGGGGGTCCTCGCCGGTGCGCGTGCCGAGTTGGCTCGGGCCCTGCTCACCACCAAGGACGGCGTCACCGAACTCGCGCGTTCCCGGGTGCGGTTGGTGGACGCCTTCGAGGCGGAGCGGCGGCGTATCGAACGCGATCTGCACGACGGGGCCCAGCAGCGCCTGGTCGCGCTCAGCATGACCCTCGGCCTGGCCCGCCTGGACGCCCCGCCCGACGGTCCACTCGCCGAGCAGCTCGCCAAGGCACACGAAGAGGCCGGGCAGGCGCTCGCGGAGCTGCGCGAGCTCATCCACGGCATCCACCCCAAGGTCCTCGCCGACTACGGCCTCGAAGCCGCCGTCGCCGACGCGGCAGACCGCAGCCCGGTGCCGGTGGACGTGGACCTGCACCTCCCCGACCGGCTGCCCCAACCCGTCGAATCCGCCGCGTACTTCGTCGTGTCCGAGGCCCTCGCGAACGTGGCCAGGCACAGCGGGGCGAGCCGCGCCGTAGTCAGCGGCGGGCACGCGGACGGACGGCTGACACTCCACATCCGCGACGACGGACGCGGCGGCGCCGACAGCGCGCACGGCACCGGACTGACCGGTCTCGCCGACCGGGTGTCGGTGCTCGATGGCAGACTCGGCCTGACCAGCCCGCCGGGCGGACCGACCTTGCTGCGAGTGGAGATTCCTTGCCGACCGACAGACCGAGCGACAGCCCCCTCCGCATAGCCCTCGCCGAGGACAGCGTGCTGCTGCGCGAGGGACTCATCGGTCTGCTCACCCGCTTCGGTTGCGACGTGGTCGCCGCCGTCGGCGACGCGGACGCCCTCCTCGCCGCCGTCGCCGAGCACGAGCCCGACATCGTCGTCACGGACGTACGCATGCCGCCCGGCTTCCAGGACGAGGGGCTGCACGCGGCCGTGCGGCTGCGGGAGGAGCGGCCCGGGCTGCCGGTGCTGGTGCTCAGCCAGTACGTGCAGCGGGCGTACGCCGCCGAGCTCCTCGACTCCGGCGACGGCAGCGGCGTCGGCTACCTGCTCAAGGACCGGGTGGGCCAGGTGGAGCAGTTCGTGGACGCGCTGCGGGACGTCGCGGGCGGCGGCACGGTCGTCGACCCCGAAGTCGTACGGCAGTTGCTGCGCCGCCGGCGGGATCCGCTCGCGCGGCTCACCCCGCGCGAGCGGGAGGTGCTGGCGCTGATCGCGGAGGGGAAGTCGAACGGCGCGATCGCGCGGGCGCTGGTGGTGTCGGAGGCGGCCGTCGGCAAGCACATCGGCAGCATCCTCACCAAGCTGGACCTGCCGCCGGCGGACGACGTCCATCGCCGGGTGCTGGCGGTGCTCGCCTTTCTGCGCGCCTGAGTTCACAGCTGCGCGCCTGAGTTCACAGCTGCTTCGCGAAGCACCGGCTCGTCTCGTGGAACCGGTAATAACCGAACTTGCCGCAGGGCTCATAGCCGCTGGAGGTGTACAGGGCTATCGCCTCCGGCTGCTCCAGGCCGGTCTCCAGGACCATGCGTCTGCGGCCGGCCGCGCGGGCGTCCTCCTCCAGGGCGGCCAGCATGCGGCGGGCCAGGCCCCGGCCGCGCATCGCGTCTATGACGTACATCCGCTTGAGCTCGGCGTCCCCGTCCTGGTTGCCCTCGCCGTTGTCGTCCTGGGTGCGCCAGCCGCCCGTGGCGACGGGGGCGTCGCTCTCGTCGTACGCGATCAGGTACACGCCGTGCGGCGGCTCGAAGTCGGTCGGATCCAGGGGCGTGGCGTCGCCGCCGTCGCCGTAGCGGACGTGGTACTCGGCCTGGACCTGGTCGTTGAGCTTGACGGCGTCGGGGTGGTCGAAGGAGACGCGACGTATATCCATGCCGACCACCGTATATCAACTCATTTCGAAGCTGGACCTGTTCCAGTGTGCCGGTATCGTGCCCGGGTGCTCACTGTGACCTCTGTCAATGTCAACGGGTTGCGTGCCGCCGCGAAGAAGGGCTTCGTGGAGTGGCTCGCCGACACCTCCGCCGATGTGCTCTGCCTCCAGGAGGTGCGCGCGGAACCGCACCAGCTGCCCGAGCACGTCCGCACCCCCGACGGCTGGCACGTGGTGCACGCACCCGCCGCCGCCAAGGGCCGGGCCGGCGTCTCCCTCTACACCCGCCGCGAACCCGACCGGGTACGGGTCGGCTTCGGCTCGTCGGAGTTCGACGGCAGCGGGCGCTACGTCGAGGCCGACCTGCCCGGCGTCACGGTCGCCTCCCTCTACCTGCCCTCCGGCGAGGTCGGCACCGTCCGGCAGGACGAGAAGATCCGCTTCATGGGCGAGTTCCTCGCCCACCTCAAGGACCTGCGCGAACGCGCCGCCGCCGACGGCCGCGAGGTCCTCGTCTGCGGCGACTGGAACATCGCCCACCAGCAGGCCGACCTCAAGAACTGGCGGGGAAACCAGAAGAACTCCGGGTTCCTGCCTCAGGAGCGGGAGTGGCTGGGGCAGGTCTTCGATCCGGCGGGCGGCGGGTACGTCGATGTCGTACGGGCGCTGCATCCGGAGGTGGAGGGGCCGTACTCGTGGTGGTCGTATCGGGGGCGGGCTTTCGACAACGATTCAGGTTGGAGGATCGACCTGGCCGTGGCGACCCCGGGGCTCGCGACGCGCGCCGTCAAGGCGGTCGTGGAGCGAGCGGCCAGCCATGACGAGCGCTGGTCGGACCATGCTCCGGTGACGGTGGTCTTCGAGATGTGACGAGGACGGCGCGAGGCGTTCCGGGAATGTCTCGCGCCCCCGCGCCGTCCTCCTGCCTGAAGTCAGTTGTTTTGTCGTGTGCCGAGTCGTTCACCGAGTGTGAAGGTCAGGCGTGAGGTGTCCGGTGCCAGCCGGGCGGGGCCACCACCGCATCGGCCCTTGGCCACGGTGACGCGGGTGCCGCTTTCGAGGAGAAGTTCCCGGGAGACGGTCGCGTCCGTGCCCAAGGCCTCGTAGTAGCGGTCGACCGTGTACTCCTCGAGCCAGTCGGACCGCATCGCTGCGGGGGCTGCGCACATCTCACCGCGCGCCGTTGCGCGGCACGCGTAGTCGCCGTATGGATAGCCCTTCCGTACGCCGAAGTACATGCGCCCCTCACAGCCTGAACAGTGCGCAATGCCAGTGAGCAATGCACTTGTCCGGCTCCTTGGGGCCCGCGTGCCATTGGAACGCGCCAGAAGGGCGTTTTTGCAGCGTGCGGAACTCCTCGTCGGACAGCAATGGCGGGCCGATGAGCACGGGGGCGCCGGAGGCATCGCGGACTGTCTGCCCTCCGTGCGTCCGATGACCCACCAATGACGGGCTGCGCAGCACTTTCGACAGAGTGCCCGAGGTCCAGCGGAATCGTTCAAAGTTACGTCCGTGGCGACGCCCGCCCATGGGACGTCCTTGGAGCTGGGCGTGGCGATCACGTGGCACGGGCACGCCCGCTTCGTTGAGTTTTTGTGCGATGGCGAGCAGCGACAGTCCTGCACGTACGTCTTCCACGATCATGCGGACCAGCGCGGCGGTCTCGGGGTCGGGGGCCAGGCACCAACCGCTGCCCGAGGGGTGTGGTGCCTTTCGGTAGCCGAAGGGGACCAGCCCGCCTCCGTAGCGACCGGCCGCGCGCAGCGCTTCGTGAGAGCTGGTGAGCCGGGCGGAGATAGTACGGGCTTCTTGCTCGGCATCGTGGGCCAGGTCCATGCACCGCCGGATGATGGATCCGTCCGCCTGCGGTGTCACTACGAGCGGTTGGTCGGCTTCCGGCATTACGAAGACGAGTGTCCGGGCGTACTGCCGTCCCCAGGTGATCAGTTCGGCCATGTGCGCCACCGACCGCACGGCGCGATCTACGTGTGACCATACGACAGCCTCATAGTCGTGAGGTCGATACAGCCAGAAGGACAGGGACGGCCTCTCGAACGGGGACGTCCCACGAGCCGAGACGCCGAGGTCCGACGCCTCGGCGACCAGGGTGAAGCCGAGCCTTTCTACGGCGAGTTGGATGGCAGAGCGCTGTCGATTCGGCGAGGTGGTCGCACTGGTGAGGCAGCTGAGCCGCAGGGCGGCGAGGGCCCTCGGCCGTCCTGCGGAGGGTGCGTGAGATGGGGTGGACAGAGCTGGTTGGGGGCTACGCTGGGGCACGTCGACGCTCCTTGCAGTGTCGGCCATACCCCGGGGCTGGTAGGACAGCCGCCGGGGCCTTTTCGATCTCACTCTCGGAGTGCGAACGCGATTCCGTCGGCAGTTGCCTGCAATGTGCCTCGATGGAGTGAAAGTCCATGGAACGGATGACAGTTGAGGAACTCTCGTTCCACACCTTGCGGCAGGGCCCCGGCATTCAGGCGGGTTGTCCCGGTCTACGGTGATCGGCAGGGCAGGAGAGGGGCCGTCTCCGCGGCGGACCCTGATTGTCACCACTGCCGTATACGGTATGGGCGTGCGCATCATTCGAAATCTTGTTCAAGGGAGAGGTGTAGCCATGGAGCCCTGGTTCAAGGGCATCGGACCCGTCACGTTGTTCATCGAAGATCTGGTAGAGAGAAGAAGTTCTACGAGGACATCTTGGGCCTGGCGGCGGTCTTCGAGGACGCCGACTCGGTCGTTTTCGACTTCGGCAACACCTTCGTGAACCTGTTGAAGTCCTCCCAGGCCAGTGAGCTGGTCGAGCCCTCGAAGGTCGCGGAGCCCGAGGCCGGAGCGCGCTTTCAGATCACGATCGAGGTGGAGGATGTGGACGCAGTGTGCGAGAAACTCGCGGGACGCGGGGTGAAGCTCCTCGACGGTCCCCAGGACCGGCGCTGGGGCATCCGGACCGCCTCCTTCGCCGACCCGTCGGGCCACGTCTGGGAGATCGCCAAGTAATGTCCAACACCGAGATGATGACGCTGCTGGGCTTCCTGAACGACAAGCGCAAGCACGTCCTGGGCACCCTCGAGGGTCTCGATGACGAAGCGCTTCGGCGCCCGGTGCTACCGTCCGGCTGGACCTGCCTGGGCCTCGTGCACCATCTCGCCCTGGACGACGAGAAGTTCTGGTTCCGCGCCGTCGCGGCGGGCGAGCGGGTCGCCATCGATGAGATCCTGGGCTCCGAGGACGACGCTTGGAAGCTTGCGCCGGAGAAGTCGGCACAGGAGATTTTCGCCTTGTACCGCAAAGAGAGCGAGCTCTCCGACGCGATCCTCGCCGGCGCCGACCTGGACGCGCCCACGCCCTGGTGGCCGGACTTCTTCGACGGCTGGCGCTACGACAGCCTCCGCGAAGTCGTCCTGCACGTGATCACAGAGACCGCGACCCACGCCGGGCACCTCGACGCCGTCCGGGAGCTCATCGACGGAAAACAGCGGCTCGTCATCACCTGACCGCCCCCCGGCTCCCGGGCGAGCTGCCTTGAAGTCGTGTGCGCAGGGAGGGAGTTCGGCCCCCGGCCCCGGCATTCAGGCGGGTTGTCCCGGTGCACAGTGACCGGCAGGGCAGGAGGGCGGGAAGCGAGCGGACACGGCCCCTTGTGGACCATGGAAGTGTCGAAGCTTCACGATCTGCAAGGATGCCGTGTCCGTTCCTCCATCATCTCCCACGTCCGCTGCCATACCGTCAGCGGCCCCGCATCCGGGGCCAGACCGAGCCCGGGACGAGGACGTCGCCCTGCTGCTGGCCGAGTTCGCCCGCATCCCCGATCCCCGTGCCGAGCGCGGGCGCCGCTTCCCGCTGCCGTCTCTCCTGGCGTTGTCCGTGTGCGCGCTGACTCCGGCGGGCCACGACTCGCTCACCGCGGCGGCCGAGTGGTGAAGGCGCGCCACCGACGCCGAACTCTCCGCGTTCCAGTCCCGTACGACCTGGTCACGGGCGGCTACCGCGTGCCAAGCGAGAAGACTCTCCGGCGGGTGCTGGGCCTGCTCGATCCGGCTCGCCTGAGCACCGCCGCCTTCGCCTACCTGCGCCCCCTGCTGCCTGAGCCCGGACAGACCAGCAGCCACCGCCGTGCCACGCCGGACGGGCTCGACGAGCGCGAACACGGTTGCCGCCATGAGACCGCGGGCCGAGAGTGCCCCACCCCGCGTCGCCGGGCGATCGCGGTCGACGGCACATGCCTGCGCGGGCGCCCGCCGCCCCCCGACGGCAGCCGCGTCTTCGTCCTCTCGGCCGTCACTCACGGCGACGGCATCACCCTCGCCTCCCGCGAGATCGCCGCCAAGACCAACGAAATCCCCGAGTTCGCCCCGCTCCTCGACCAGATCGACGACACCGACTTGGCTACGCGATCGTCACCGTGGATGCCCTGCACGCACAACGGCATCACGCCACCTACCTGGTCGAACAGCGCGGCGCCCACTACCTGTTCACGATCAAGGGGAACCAGAAGAAGCTCGCCCGCCAGTTGCACACCCTGCCCTGGAAGGACATCCCCGTCGTCCACCGCGACGACTCCACCGGCCACGGCCGCAGCGAACGCCGACTCATCCAGGTCGCCACCGTCAACAACCTGTTGTTCCCCCAGGCCCGCGAAGTCCTGCGCATCCAGCGCAGGCGGCGTGTGGCCGGGCAGAAAACACCGTGCACTGGTGCCGCGATGTCACCTTCGGCGAGGACACCAGCCAGGTCCGCCGCCACCGCACCCCTGCCGTCCTGGCCGTCCTGCGCGACCTGATCCGTTCCGCCCTCAAGCTCGCCGGCCGGGCCAACATCGCCGCCGCCCGACGCGCCCACGCCGACCGGCACCGCGTCCTCGCGCTCTACGGACTCACATGATCACGAACCTGGACATCCAACCTGAACGCCGGGGCCCTGCACCTTGCGGCCGAACCGACTGCGTGCTCATGAAGGTGGCGTCTCGCCTCTGGCTTCCCAATGACGTTTCCAAGAGGCGCTGGTGACAGGAGGTATGACTTGGTAGCACCGTCGGTCCCGGATCAGGGGTCACAGGACATTGACGCGTCGCCGGGCGAGGGCGAGGACGGCTTGGACGTGGCGTTTGCCCTCGGCTCTCTTGCGGTCGTAGAACCGGCGCGAATGGGGGTCGCTGCGGATGTTGACGAGTGCGAGGAAGTTATTCACTTCTTTGATTAGCGCGATCATTTCTCTGCTCTGCTCGGCCCAGTAATGACCGGTCGTCTCCGCTCTGTCATTTATGGACTCGAAATGTTCATTTAGTCGCTCATGGATGCTAGCGAAAGCGCGACCGAGGCGATCATCGCTCTCGTAAAGTCGTAGGAACGCATAGGAAACGTTCGTGTCCGCGTACCTCCGTGAGAGGTCGGCAAGCATCAACTCTGTTGGATCAGCCACTTCTTGCCCCCATATTCTCTGCCTGTATTAGACGGCTACCTCAATTGCTAATGAGCATTGAGGGTGCGCCTTCCCTTTTTTCTGTGTAGCCAGGTTAAGGTGCGATGGGAGGTGACGGGATGAGAATCCAGGAAGAGGCTACGGGGAGTCGCCCTCCAACCACTCATCCCAGCTCCCATCCCCTCTGCCGTCGACCCACGCCCGCTCGGCTCTGCCTGGGGCGACGGCAGACGGGATGGGAGCTCCCCCGCGCACGCCACACTCGGTCGGCACTCGCGAACGGCGCCCCGTCCATCCCGGATGCAGGAGCTCCCTCGCCGGAGGCATCGTCTTGACCGTGGTTGCGTTCGTGCGGTGATCGCCCTTCATTGCCCGGCTTATTCCACTCGTGGGCGTGCGTAGGCGCAGCGCCCGCAGCGCGGGCCGGAGGCAGAGCGCGGAGGGCGGCGGAGCCGTGAGCGCGCCCCGGCGGAGCGGAGCGCAGCCGGGCTTGGTGGATGCAGGGAAACTCTGTCCGCGAGGCGTTCTCGCCGGAAGCGTTCTGCTCTACCGGTTGATCTTTTGGCTTGGAGGCAGATGAACGGCTCCGGGCCGGGCGTGCTTGCTGATGTCTACGACCGCTTCCTGAGCCGCCGGTCCAGCGCCAACGACAGCTCCGCGTCCACCACGCTCCGCGCCAGCGGACGTAGTCGCTGGAGGTCCTCCTCGGAGGCGTGCCGTAGCACCAGTTCCGCGAACAACTCCGCCAGTGTGTCCGCGTGTTCGCGGACGCGTCGGCCCGTCTCCAGGACGTCCGCGAGTGGGATGCCCTCGTGGACCAGGGCCGAGGAGACGTCGAGGAGGCGGCGGCTGATGTGGACTATCTCCTCGCCGTCGGTGCCCAGGTAGCCGAGTTCCAGTGCGGCGGCGAAGTTCTCCGGGGTGACCTGGCCGGCGAAGCGGTCGGCGAGTTCCTCGGGGGTGAGGTGGACCGGGACCTCCTCGGTGGGGGAGTCCATGCCGAGCAACTCGCCCACGTTGCGGCCGTTGTCGAAGGCCTCGGCCAGTTCCGCGATGCCGTTCAGGGTGTGGCCGCGTTCCAGGAGCGCCGAGATGGTGCGCAGGCGGGCCAGGTGATGGTCGTCGTACCAGGCGATGCGGCCCTCGCGGCGGGGTGGCGGGATCAGTTTGCGTTCGCGGTAGAAGCGCAGGGTGCGCACTGTGATGCCGGCCTCCCTGGCCAGCTCCTCCATGCGGTATTCACGCGTCTGTGCCACGTCCGCAGCCTATGTCGTACCCTCGGTAACTTTCCTTCGCCCCGACCCCTACCCATCAGTACGGAGCTGCTCTACTCTCCCCATTGCGCCAGTGTTCACTGGCGCAGTCGCGAGCGATGTGTGGAGGCTTCGGGATGGCCGAGCACGAGCACGAGCACGAGCATGTGCGGGTGGCGGTGGTCGGGTCCGGATTCGGCGGGCTGGGGGCGGCCGTACGGCTGCGGCGCGAGGGCATCACCGACTTCGTCGTCCTGGAGCGGGCCGACAGCGTCGGCGGCACCTGGCGGGACAACAGCTACCCGGGGTGTGCCTGCGATGTGCCGTCCCACCTGTACTCGTTCTCCTTCGCGCCCAACCCGGACTGGCCGCGCGCCTTCTCCGGGCAGCGGCACATCCGCGCGTACCTGGAGCACGTGGCGGACGTCTTCCGGATCCGCCCGCACATTCGCTTCAACTCCGAGGTGAGGAAGATGACCTGGGACGGCGAGAAGCTTCGCTGGGACATCGAGACCAGCGGTGGCTCGCTCCACGCCGACATGGTCGTCTCCGCCACCGGACCGCTGTGCGATCCGAGGATCCCGGACATCCCGGGTCTCGGCTCCTTCCCCGGGAAGGTCTTCCACTCGGCCCGCTGGGACCATGACTACGACCTGCGCGGCAAGCGGGTCGCGGTGGTCGGGACCGGTGCGTCGGCCATTCAGATCGTGCCGGCGATCCAGTCGGACGTCTCCCGGCTCACCCTCTTCCAGCGCACCCCGTCGTGGGTGCTGCCCCGCGTGGACCGGGCGATCAGTGGTGTGGAACGTGCGTTGCACCGGGCGCTGCCCCTCACCGCGCTGGCCCGGCGCGGACTCCTGTGGGGCATCCGGGAGTTGCAGGTCCAGGCGTTCACCAAACACCCCGGGGAGATGGGGCTGGTCGAGCAGGTGGCCAAGCGCAACATGGCCCGCGCCGTCAAGGACCCGGCCCTGCGGGCCAAGCTCACCCCGGACTACCGCATCGGCTGCAAGCGGATCCTGCTGTCGAACGACTACTACCCGGCGCTCGCCCGGCCCCATGTGGACGTCGTCGCCGGCGGGCTCGCGTCGGTGCGCGGCTCGACCGTCGTCGCCGCCGACGGCAGCGAGGCCGAGGTCGACGCGATCATCTTCGGTACGGGCTTCCGGGTCACCGACATACCGATCGCCGAGCGGGTGGTGGGTGCGGACGGCCGTACGCTCGCCGAAGCCTGGGCGGCGGGCGGCGGGATGGAGGCGCTGCGGGGCGCCTCGATGCCCGGGTTCCCCAACTGGATGGCGATCATCGGGCCCAACACCGGCCTCGGGAACTCGTCCATGATCCTGATCATCGAGTCCCAGCTGAACTATCTGGCCGATTTCGTACGGCAGTTGAACGTCCTCGGCGGCCGGGTCGCCCTCGACGCCCGCCCCGGCGCCATGCGCGCCTGGAGCGGCCGGGTGCAGGAGCGCATGCGGCGCACGGTGTGGAGCACGGGCGGCTGCACCAGCTGGTATCAGGACGCAGGCGGCCGCAACACCACGATCTGGCCGGGGACGACGACCGAGTTCCGGCGGGCGACGCGCAGGGTGGATCTGGCGGAGTACGACGTCCTACGGGTCCCCGCCGTCAAGAAGGCCCCGGAGCCGGCCGCGTGAGCCGGCGCGGCACGCATGTGACGTCGGGCGCTTACGCCCCGCCCGCCCCCGCCCGCACCCTCACCGCCGTCTCCGCCGACGGCGCCCGCCTGCACGTCGAGGTGCACGGTCCCGAACAGGGACCCGCCGTGATCCTCGCCCACGGCTGGGTCTGCTCGACCGCCTTCTGGGCGGCGCAGATACGCGAACTGGCCGTCGACCACCGGGTCATCGCCTACGACCAGCGCGGCCACGGACGCAGCCCGGCCGGCGCCGCCTGCGGTACGGAGGCGCTCGCCGACGACCTCGAAGCCGTACTGGACGCGACCCTCGCGCCGGGCGAGAAGGCCGTGATCGCCGGTCACTCCATGGGCGGGATGACGGTGATGGCCGCGGCCGGGAGGGCCGGCTTCCGGGAGCACGCGGTGGCCGTACTGCTGTGCAGCACGGGCTCGTCGCGGCTGGTCGCCGAAGCGCTCGTGATACCGATCCGGGCGGGCCGGCCGCGCACCTGGCTGACCAGGCGGCTCCTCGGCTCGCGCGCCCCGCTCGGACCGGTCACGCCGCTGGCCCGGCGGATCCTCAAGTACGGGACGATGGGCGCCGGTTCGGCCCCGCACATGGTCGAGGCGTGCGCCCGTATCGTGCACGCGTGTCCGCGCAAGGTGCGGTACGCCTGGTCGCAGGTGCTCGACCTGCTCGATCTCGACCACGGTGTACGGGAACTCAAGGTGCCCACGGCCGTCCTCGTGGGCTCGGCCGACCGGCTGACCCCGCCGGTGCAGGCCCGCGCCCTGGCTGCCGCGCTGCCGAACTGTGTGGGAGTCACCGAGCTGCCGGGGCTCGGGCACATGAGTCCCGTCGAGGCGCCCGAGCTGGTCACCGGCAAGATCCGGGAACTCGTCATGACGTACGCGGGGATCAGGGAGGGCGCATGAGCAGGGTGAGCCTCGAAGGACAGGTAGCCGTCGTCACCGGAGCCGCGCGGGGCGTCGGGGAGTCGCTGGCCCGCAAGTTGTCCGCGCGCGGGGCGAAGGTGGCGTTGGTCGGGCTGGAGCCGGACGCGCTCAAGCAGGTGGCCGGACGGCTGCACGGCGACAACGGCCACTGGTACGCCGATGTCACCGACCACGAGGCGATGGCGCGGGTCGCCCAGGAGGTCAAGGAGCGGTTCGGGAAGGTCGACATCGTCGTCGCCAACGCCGGTGTCGCCACCGGCGGGCCGTTCGTCGACTCCGATCCGCAGGCCTGGCGGCGGGTGATCGAGGTCAACCTGATCGGGTCGGCGGTGACCGCCCGGGCCTTCCTGCCGGTGCTGCTGGAGAGCCGCGGGTACCTGCTCCAGATCGCGTCCCTCGCCGCGATCGCCCCCGCGCCGATGATGACCGCGTACTGCGCGTCCAAGTCGGGCGTGGAGGCGTACGCGCACAGTCTGCGGGCCGAGGTCGGGTACAAGGGCGTGCGGGTCGGCGTCGGGTACCTGTCGTGGACCGACACCGACATGGTGCGCGGCGCCGATCAGGACGACGTGCTGCGGGAGTTGAGACGGCGGCTGCCGTGGCCGGCCGACAAGACGTATCCGGTGGGGCCGGCGGTGGACCGGCTCGTGGCCGGGATCGAGCGGCGGTCGAGCCATGTGTACGGGCAGTGGTGGCTGCGCGGGATGCAGGGGGTGCGCGGGTACCTGCCGGGGCTCGTCGGGACCGTCGGGCAGCGGGAGATGCGGCGGTTCGCGACCCGGCTGGAGGGGATGCGGGCCGGGCTCGTCGGCGCAGGTGGGGCGGCGGATGAGGAAGCCCGCGCTACGCAGCGTAGTTGATCGAAATGCGCACTGTGTCCGGCCATGTGAATCTGGTCGAGGCCCCACCACGGGGCCCAACCCCTCACCCCACGGGAGTGAACCCACATGGGTATGAAGGACAAGTTCCAGGACCAGTCGGAGCAGTGGCAGCAGCAGGCCAAGGAGAAGGCGCAGCAGGCCCGGGAGAAGGGTCAGGAGCGCGGCCGGCCGCAGCGTGGTCAGGAGGATCCTGAGCGTATGCGTCGTGAGCGTGAGCGCGAGGAGACTGAGCGGATGCAGCGGGAGGAAGAGGACCGGATGTCTCAGGACTATGACGCCTGACGTTGCGGTTGGCTTCGGCCTGTGAGCGTGGGTGCCCTTCCCTTTTGGGGGAGGGCACCCTGCGTTTTTGTTTGGGGTGTGGGGGTGCGTTGTTGGGTGCGGGTGCGTGGGGGCTGGTCGCGCAGTTCCCCGCGCCCCTGGGTTGGTCACCTGCACCCCTGTTTACAAGCGCGGGGGGAGCTTTGGCCTCGATCTGTTCGGGACGTGTGTGTAGTCCGGCGGCGTTGCCGGGGGGTTGGTTTCCAGGAGGTTGAGGGCCAGTTGTACTGCGTCTGTCAGTTGGGCATGGCGGCCCTCTGCCCAGTCCAGAGGGGTGCGGAGGATTTCCAGGTCCGGGGTTACGCCGTGGTTTTCGATGGACCAGCCGTAGGCGTCGAACCAGGCCGCGTTCATCGGGACCGTGATCACCGTGCCGTCGCCCAGTTGGTGGCGGCCGGTCATGCCGACCACTCCGCCCCAGGTGCGCTGACCGACCACCGGGCCGAGTTTCAGGAGTTTGAAGGCGGCCGTGATCATGTCGCCGTCCGAGGAGGTCGCCTCGTCGGCGAGGGCGACGACCGGGCCCCTCGGGGCGTTCGAGGCGTACGACACCGGCTGGGCGTCGCGGGTCAGGTCCCAGCCGAGGATCGTGCGGGTCAGCTTCTCGACGACCAACTCGCTGATGTGGCCGCCCGCGTTGCCGCGCACGTCCACGATCAGGGCGGGCCGGGACACCTCCATGCGCAGGTCCCGGTTGAACTGGGCCCAGCCCGAGCCGCCCATGTCGGGGATGTGCAGATAGCCGCAGCGTCCGCCGCTCAACTCCCGTACGACGGCCCGGCGTTTGGCCACCCAGTCCTGGTAACGCAACGGCCGCTCGTCGAGGAGCGGGACGACCGCGACCCGCCGCGCCCCGCCCTCGCCTTCGGCCGGGAGGAACGTCAGCTCCACCGTCGTACCGCCCGCCGCCGCCAGCAGCGGATACGGGCCCGCCGTCGGATCGACCGGCCGGCCGTCGACGTGGGTGAGTACCGCGCCCTCGCGGATGCCCGTGCCGGCCAGCGGGGAACGCGCCTTGGAGTCGGAGGACTCGCCGGGCAGGATCCGCTTGACCATCCAACCGTCGTCCCGTCGGACGAAGTTGGCGCCGAGCAGGCCCTGGCGGCGCTGGTAGTGCGGCGGTCCCTCGTTGCGGCGGGCGGCGGAGACGTAGGCGTGGGAGGTGCCCAGTTCGCCGAGCACCTCGCGCAGCAGGTCCGCGAACTCGTCCGGCGACGCGACCCGTTCGACCAGCGGGCGGTACTGGTCGAGCACCGCCTCCCAGTCGATGCCGCACATCCCCGGCTCCCAGAAGTACGCCCGGATCAGCCGCCCGGCCTCCTCGTACGCCTGGCGCCACTCGGCGGCCGGGTCGGCCTTGTGCAGGATGCGGCGCGCGTCGATCCAGACGGTCGTATCGCTGTCTCCCGACTCGTTGGAGGGCACCGCCCGCAGTTCGCCCTCGTCCACGACGACCAGCCGCGTGCCGTCGCCGCTGACCGCGAACCAGTCCAGGTGCTCGACGAGTTCGGCCTTCTTCGCCTTGCTGATGTTGAAGTACTCGAGGGTCGGCCGGCCGGTGGTGTCGTCGGGATTCGCGAACGTCTCGCCGAGCGCGCCCGAGATCGGCCAGCGCAGCCAGACCAGTCCGCCGCCCGCGACCGGGCACAGCGCCGAGTACTTGGAGGCGGCGACCGGGAAGGGCGTCACCCGGCTCTCCAGGCCCTCGATCTCGACGGCGGTCACCGTGCCCTCGCCGCCCTCGTCCTCCTCCGAGGTCACCGGGTCCAGGCCCCCGGCTGCCGGGCGGCCCTCCGGGCTCAGGGCGAAGGGGGAGGGGGTGGCGGAGGACAGGGGGACCAGGTATGGGCGGCAGCCGAGCGGGAAGGACAGGTCGCCGGTGTGCACGTCGTACACCGGGTCGAAGCCGCGCCACGACAGGAACGCCAGGTAGCGGCCGTCCCGGGTGAACACCGGGTTCTCGTCCTCGAAGCGGCCGTTGGTCACGTCGACGATCAGACGGTCCTTTATCCGCGCCATCTTGATCTGGCGCAGCGAGCGGCCGATTCCCGGGTGCGACCAGGTCAGCCAGGCCCCGTCCGGGGAGAAGGCGAGGTCGCGCACCGGG
The DNA here is from genome assembly GCF_040654815.1 of Streptomyces sp. NPDC050619. Classification (NCBI taxonomy): domain Bacteria; kingdom Bacillati; phylum Actinomycetota; class Actinomycetes; order Kitasatosporales; family Streptomycetaceae; genus Streptomyces; species Streptomyces sp. NPDC050619. The sequence continues at coordinate 62,721 of NZ_JBFAIR010000034.1, forward strand.
CCGTTGATCGACCGGATCAGCTCGGTGACATGGCCGTCCTCGCCGTCGGAGTCATCGGTCGCGTCGATGAGCAGCAGCCGTCCGTCGTGTGCGGCGATGGCGAGGCGCTCGCCCCGCGGATCGGAGACCAGCTCCAGGGCCCGGCCCAGCTCGCCCGAGGCCAGCCGCCTCGGCTCGCGGTCGCCCGTCGCCCGCGGCAGGTAGGCGATCTCGATCGCGTCCTCGCCCTCCGCGTCCGTCACATACGCGACCTGGCCGACCGAGCCCAGCATCTCCGGGAGCCGGACCCGTACGCCGGGCCTGTCGGTGATGGTGCGGGCGGGCCCGTCGCGGTGGGTGAGCCAGTACAGGCTGCCGCGGACGACGACGGCGCTGGCGCGGCCCGTCTCGTCGACCGAGATGCCGTCCACGTGCTGGGCCGCCGGGACCTGGTACGTACGCCGTCCCGCGCGCGGCCCGCGCAGCCGGACGTCGAGCCGGCGCGGCGCCGAGTCCGCGGCGAGGTCGTCGACGATCCACAGGTCGCCCGCGCACTGGTACACCACCCGCGTGCCGTCGCTCGCCGCGTGCCGGGCGTAGAAGGCGTCGTGGTCGGTGTGCCGGCGCAGGTCGGAGCCGTCGTGGGCGCAGGAGTAGAGGTTGCCGACGCCCTCGTGGTCGGAGAGGAAGGCGATACGGCCGTCGACGAAGAGGGGGGAGTGGAGGTGGCCGGGAAGTTCGGGGAGCAGCCGCTCCCCGTGCAGCCACAGCCGTCCCATCGCGCCGCCCCGGTAGCGCTTCCAGGCGGCCGGTTCGTGCGGCGGGGTGCCGGTGAGCAGCAGGGTCTTGCGCTCGCCGTCGAGGTCGGCGACCTGGATGTCGGAGACGGGGCCCCAGGGGAGCTTGCGGCCGGGGTCGCCGTCGGGGTGGAGCTTGTAGGCCCAGGTGAAGTAGGAGAAGGGCTCGCCGTGGGAGGCGACGGCGAGGATGTCGCCCTCGGGGGTCCAGCCGCGGACCTGGGTGTCGGGCGAGCCCCAGTACGTCAGCTGCGCGCCCGGTCCGCCGTCCACGGGTACGAGGTGGATCTCGGGCACCAGGCTGCGCCAGCTCGTGTACGCGATGTGGCGGCCGTCGGGGGAGAAGCGGGGGTGGCCGATCTTGGTGCGGTCGACGGTGAGCCGCCAGGCGCGGCCCGGTTCGTCGAGGGGCGCCAGCCAGAGGTCGTCCTCGGCCACGAAGCACAGCAGTTCGCCGCTCAGATGCGGCAGGCGCAGATAGCTCACCTCCCCATGCTTTGCCGGGGGATGGGACAGGGCAAGTCAGACAATTGATTGCGGCGTGCCTCACAATACGAACGAAACAGTTTCGTTTCGCTTGGGGGTGCGCTACATTCGCCATGTACGAAACCGTGTCGTCCGGCGAAGGATCAGGAAGGTGAGAGTCATGACTGAGGTCGCAACGGCGCGTCGCAGTCGGATCACCCCCGAGCGCGAGGCCGAGCTGTACACGGCCGTGCTCGAACTGCTCCGGGAAGTCGGCTACGACGCCCTCACCATGGACGCCGTGGCCGCCCGTACCCGATCCAGCAAGGCGACGCTCTACCGCCAGTGGGGCGGCAAGCCCGAGCTGGTCGTGAAGGCCATGCGGCACAGCAAGCCGGGCCGGATCGGCGGTATCGACACCGGATCCCTCCGGGGTGACCTCCGTACCCTCGCCTCGGTCGAGGACGACTGCACCATGGAGCGGAACTCCGACCTGATGCGGGCGCTGGCCATGGCTTCGCACTCGAATCCGGATCTGATGCGGGCATTCAAGGAACTGCTCATCGAGCCGGAGATGAACGAGTTCAAGCAGGTCATGCAGCGCGCGGTCGACCGCGGTGAGGTCGAGCCCGACTGTCCGGCGATTCAGTACATCGTGCACATGATGGTCGGCGCCTTCGCCACCCGCACATTGATCGACGAAGCGCCGCCCACGCAGGGTTTCCTGCTTTCGTACATCGACGCCGTGGTCCTCCCCGCCCTCGGCGTGCCCACCTCCTAGCAAGTCCCCACAGCTGGACCCCACCTGACGTATCCGCTCACGTCGTCGGGCTGATCTCCCCTGCCCTGAAACACTCACGACCTGACCGGGAGTACGCCTTCGTGGCCACTTTCCTCTACAAACTCGGCCGGCTCGCCTTCCGCCGACGACATTTCGTCGCCCTGATATGGGTGGCTCTGCTGACCCTCGCGGGCGTCGGCGCGGCCAGCGCGCCCGCCGCCGGCACCACCTCCTTCTCCATCCCCGGCACCGAAGCGCAGAAGGCCTTCGACCTGCTGGAACAGCGCTTCCCGGGGGGCAGCGCCGACGGAGCGACCGGACGCATCGTCTTCAAGGCGCCCGAGGGCCAGAAGATGACGGACGCCGACAACAAGGCGACCGTCATGAAGACCGTCGACGAACTGCGCGACGGCTCCGAAGTCGCCTCGGTCACCGACCCGTTCACGACGAACGCCGTGAGCAAGGACGGCACGGTCGCCTACACGTCCGTGAAGTACGACGTCCCCGGCATGGAGCTGAAGGACGCGACCCGGGACGCCCTGGAGGCGGCCGCGGACCAGGCGCAGGCCACCGGCCTGACCGTCGACGTCGGAGGTGACGCGCTACAGGCCGGGGCCGAACCGGGAGCGGCCGGCGAGATCGTCGGCATCGCCATCGCCGCGGTCGTCCTCGTCATCACCCTGGGCTCGCTGGTCGCGGCCGGACTGCCGCTGCTGACGGCGATCATCGGCGTCGGCATCGGTGTCTCCACCATCACCGCCCTCGCCAAGGCGCTCGACCTCGGCGACACCACCTCCACGCTCGCGCTGATGATCGGTCTCGCGGTCGGCATCGACTACGCGCTGTTCATCGTCTCCCGCTACCGGAGCGAGCTGGCCGAGGGCCGGGACCGGGAGGAGGCGGCGGGCCGGGCCACCGGCACGGCCGGCTCGGCGGTCGTCTTCGCGGGTCTCACGGTCGTGATCGCCCTGGCGGGCCTCGCGGTCGTCAACGTCCCGATGCTGACCAAGATGGGCCTCGCCGCGGCGGGCACGGTCGTGGTCGCCGTCCTCATCGCGCTGACCATGATCCCGGCGCTGCTCGGGTACGCGGGCAGGAAGGTCCGGCCGACGGGCGAGAAGGGCAAGCTGCGGGGCCGCGACAAGTCCGAGAAGGCGAGGTCTGAGAAGGCTGGGACGCAGGCCAAGCCCGGCCTGGGCACCCGCTGGGCGAGCTTCGTCATCCGCCGTCCGGCCGCCGTGCTGCTGCTCGGCGTGGTCGGCCTCGGAGTGATCGCCGTCCCGGCCACCCAGCTGGAGCTGGGCCTGCCCGACGACGGCTCGCAGCCGACCTCCACGACGCAGCGACGGGCGTACGACCTGCTGTCGGAGGGCTTCGGCCCCGGCTTCAACGGCCCCCTGATGATCGTGGTCGACGCCAAGAACAGCGACGACCCCAAGGCGGCGGCCACCACGGTGGCCGACGGGATCAAGGGCCTCAAGGACGTCGTGACGGTCACCCCGGCCGCGTTCAACAAGGCCGGCGACACCGCGACGATCACCGTGATCCCGGACTCCAAGCCGTCCTCGGTACAGACCGAGGACCTGGTACACGTCATCCGTGGCCAGGGCGCCGACGTCAAGGCCGACACGGGCGCGGAGGTCCTGGTCACCGGCACCACCGCGATGAACATCGACTTCTCGCAGAAGCTCAACGACGCGCTGATCCCGTACCTGGCCCTGGTGGTGGGCCTCGCCTTCCTCCTCCTGATCGTGGTCTTCCGCTCCATCCTGGTCCCGCTGAAGGCGGCCCTCGGCTTCCTGCTCAGCGTGCTCGCCGCGCTCGGCGCCGTGGTCGCGGTCTTCCAGTGGGGCTGGCTCTCCGGCCTGATCGGGGTCGAGCAGACCGGCCCGATCATGTCGATGATGCCGATCTTCATGGTGGGCGTGGTCTTCGGTCTCGCGATGGACTACGAGGTCTTCCTCGTGACCCGCATGCGGGAGGCGTACGTCCACGGCGAGTCGCCGAGCCAGGCCATCGTGACCGGCTTCCGGCACAGTGCCCGGGTGGTGGCCGCCGCCGCGATCATCATGATGGCCGTCTTCGGCGGCTTCATCAGCTCCAGCGAGTCGATGATCAAGATGATCGGCTTCGGTCTTGCCATCGCGGTCTTCTTCGACGCGTTCGTCGTCCGCATGGCGATCGTCCCCGCCGTACTCGCGCTCCTCGGCAAGAAGGCCTGGTGGCTGCCGAAGTGGCTGGACCGGGCTCTGCCCAACGTGGACGTCGAGGGCGAGGGCCTGCGCACACAGGCCGACAAGGACGGGGACGCGGACGCTGACCCGGACGAGGAGAAGGAGCTGGTGCGCGCCTGAGGCGCGGCTGATTTCCTGATGTCCTGAGCAGAACTGGCCGGTGAGGGCTCCGTGGGGACGGGGCGCCCTCACCGGCTTTCTGTCGGGGCCTGGTGGCCGAGAGGCGCGTCGAGGAGGTCGGTGAGAGTGCGCTTGAAGTCCTCGGTACGTACGTCGTCCAGCCCGCCCAGCGGAGCGAGGAGCTGGTCGAGCAGCACCTGTACGGCGTCAATGGCGGGCCGCACGGCGCCCAGCCCGGCGTCGGTGAGCGCCAGCCGTACGACCCGGGTGTCCTCGGCGTCGCGAGTACGGCGGACAAGTCCGCCCGCCTCCAGCGAACGGGCCAGCTTCGACACGTACAGCGCTTCCAGCCCCGTGTAGTCGGCGAGCTCCCGCTGACTGGGCCCCCGGCCTGGCTGTCCGGAACGCTCCATCCCGGACAGGGAGGCCAGCAGCACGTACTGGGCGTGGGTCAGGTTCAGGGGGGCCAGGGCCTGGTCGACGGCGGTGCGCCACTTGTTGGCCAGGCGCCAGACGAGGTAGCCGGGGGTGGGCCCCTTGGGTGTGTCACTCACCCGGGATACTGTACATAGCTACTGTCTTCCGTCCGAGATAGGTGATGCTCGGATCGGCTTCCGGCACGTCGATCTCGTGGAAGCCGAGGCGGTCGTAGAAGGACCGGGCGGGGGTGTTGGCGGTGAGCATGGAGAGGTGCACGGCCGGTACGGCCTTCTTGTGCAGGGCGTCGAGGAAGGTCTCCATCAGCGCCCGCCCGTACCCGCGCCCCTGCCATTCCGGGAGCAGGTCGATGTGGAGATGGGCCGGGTAGCCGGCGACCTCGGGCACGAGCATGCGCTCGGGGTGGTGGAGGAGAGGGACGATCTCGTCGTCGGGGGTGCGGGGCGGGATGCCCGTCTTGGGATACCGCTCGGCGACCAGCGGCAGCCACTTCGCCCGGAAGCCCTCGACGAAACGGGGCGTGTCCACCGTGCCGAGGATGTAGCCGACGGCTTGCCCGTGACCGCCGTCGTCGTCCAGTACGAAGGCCAGGTCAGGCTCCAGGTGGACGTACGGTGCCGCGAAGATCGCCGGGAAGATGCTGGGGTCGGCGTAATGGGGGCGGCTGTCCTGGCCGCCGTGGGCGGTGCGGATGCAGATGTCGTCGAGGGCGGGGCGGTCGGCGGGGCGATAAGGGCGTACGGCGGGAGGCGAAGTCACTGGAGCATCCTCCCGTTGGGAGAACGCTCTCACCACCCCTTACATCGGCAGTCCACCTCCGCCCAGACCGTCTTGCGCGGACGCGGACCCGGGACCACACCCCAACGGTCGGCCAGGACGTCCACGAGGACGAGCCCTCGACCGGATTCCGCGTCGAGGGCGGTCGCGGTGAGCTGAGGGTCACGGTCACCCCGGGTGTCCGTGACCTCGATGCGGAGGGTGTCACCGACGACGTAGAGGGTCAGCCGGAAGTCCCGGCCGGGGACGCGCCCGTGGGTCGCCGCGTTGGCGGCGAGCTCGGCGACGATCTGGGGAGCCTTGTCCAACGGGAGCCCCCAGGAGCGGAGTTGCTCGGTGGCGAGGAGGCGGGCGAGGCGGGCGCCTCGGGGCGTGGGGGAGAGGAGGACGGTGAAGTTGCGGGTGGGGGTGGGGCTTTGGGTTTGTTGTTTCACGTCACTCAGAGTGGCGGATTCTGCTTACGCTGATGAGTGACGACGCCTGTGCGTACGGTGACTGTCCTGGCTTTGTCCTGCGCTGTCTCGGCTGTCTCGGGTGACGCACGGGTACGGGAGCGCGTTGGAGGTGGACATGAACGAGGGTGCGGATGAGGCGGGTTGGGATGTTGAGCCCGGGGACGAGATCGAGCCGTTGATTCAGGCGGTGGGACGTCTGCTCAGGGTGTGCCGGGAGGCCGCCGGTGTGCGAGCAGTGGATCTCGCCGAGGTCATGGGCTACGGCGAGGACATGATCCGGAAGATCGAGCGCGGGGCCCGCATTCCCCGCCCGGAGTTCCTGGACAAGGCGGACCAGTACCTGAAGGCGCAAGGGCACCTCAGGGCGTTCATGGAGGACGTACGCAAGGCTCGGTATCCGAAGAAAGTGCGGGAGCTCGCACAGTTGGAGGAGCGGGCGGTGGAGATGTTGCTGTACAGCAGTCACAACATCCACGGCCTGTTGCAGACGCCGGAGTACGCGCGGACGCTGTTCGAGATGAGGCAGCCTGCGCTGAGCGAGGACGTCGTAGAGCGGGAGACTGCCGCACGCGTGGCCCGTAACGCCGTCTTCGAGCGGGATCCAGTGCCGACGCTCAGCTTTGTCCAGGAGCAGGTGACCCTCGAACGCCCTTACGGTGGGAAGATGGTGCTGCGCCGACAGCTCGAACACCTCTTGGAGGTCACGCAGTTGCGGAACGTCACGCTTCAGATCATGCCGACTGATCGCGAGGAGCACGCCGGAGCGGCGGGCCGGATTCAGGTGCTGAAGTTCGCCGACGGCACGGCGATCGGACGTTCCAGCGGCGCGTTCAACGGGCGCCCGGTATCGAACCCCAGGGATCTTCGAATCCTTGAACTGCGCTATGGCATGATCCGGGCGCAGGCTCTCACGCCGAGGGAGTCACAGGCCTTCATCGAGCAAGCGCTGGGGAGACTATGAGCACTGCTGAACTCCACTGGTTCAAGAGCAGCTACAGCGACAGCAACGAACCCGGCGACTGCGTCGAAGTAGCCAACACCCCCACCACCATCCACATCCGCGACTCCAAGACCCCCGGCACCGACCACCTCACCGTCTCTCCGAGCACTTGGTCCGCCTTCGTGGACGGCGCGTTCAAGTGACCGTTGGGGCCACTCGCTTCTTTGCCAGTGTCGTGCTTCCACGACCCGAGTAAAGGGCGCTCCGCGTCGCCTTCGGCGATGACCCTTCGGGCCACCCTTGACTCGGCTCGCTCCAGCACGGGGAAGAAGCGAGCGAGCGGCCCGGAGAGAAACGGGTGTCCTGACCGGGGTCTGCGCCCAGGCCACCTGCCATCCGACCGGCGTTCACGGACGCGTCCGCGCCTCGCCAGCACGCCGGGCCGGTTCAGCGGCGATCGGCGAGTGGGTGGTTCGGCCGCTCGGCAGGCTTGGCAACCTCCACAGGCCAGGAACCGGACAAATCCCCCTCGCGGCCTGCTCCCGCCATGTAATTGGTGAGTTTGTTCCACTCGCTGACTTGAAAGGCCTGGTGGCACTCGCCTGGGCTGGAACAAACTCACCAATTACCCATCACAAGACCCGGAACCCGAACCGACCGCCACCGGCCGGTGCCCACTCAGCCGTCCCCGGCCGTCGGCCGCCCCCCGCCCCGAGTCGTCCGCTCACCCGCACCACCCACTCGCCGTCAGCCGCTGAACCGGCCCGGCGTGCTGGCGAGGCGCGTCCGCGTCCGTGAACCCCGGTCGGATGGCAGCCGACCTCACCGCAGACCCCGGTCAGGACACCCGTTTCTCTCCGGGCCGCTCGCTCGCTTCTTCCCCGTGCTGGAGCGAGCCGAGTCAAGGGTGGCCCGAAGGGATGTCGGCGTAGCCGACGCGGAGCGCCCTTTAGTCGGGTCGTGTAAGCACGACACTGGCCAAGAAGCGAGTGGCCCCACGGTGACTTTTCAGCTCCGGGTCTCCGGTGGCTTGCCTCCTTCCGCCCGCCCATAACCCGCTCGTCCGGCACCCACACCCGCCGCTACCGTGCCATGCATGACGACGACAGCCGCCACTGACGCCGAAGACGCCGAAGACGCCGAAGACGCCGAAGACGCCGAAGACGCCGAAAATGCCGCACGCTCCGGAGCCAACCCCCGCTTCGCCGAGGCCCTGCGCGAGCTCGGACTCGACGACCTGCACGCCCGTATCCGCCGTTTCCCGGACGCCACCCGTACCGCCGCCGAGGCCGCCGCGGCCGTCGGGTGTGAGCTGAGTCAGATCTGCAAGTCGCTGATCTTCGCGGCGGACGGGGTCCCGGTGCTGGTCCTCATGGACGGCGCCTCCCGCGTGGATGTGGAGCGGGTGCGGGAGGAGCTCGGGGCCGAGAAGGTCACGCGGGCCAAGGCCGACGTCGTGCGGGAGACCACCGGGTATGCCATCGGGGGTGTGCCGCCCTTCGGGCACCGGACCAGGACACGTGTCCTCGCGGACCGCTCCCTCCTGGAGCATGAACTGGTCTGGGCCGCCGCCGGCAATCCGCACGCCGTGTTCCCCATGGGACCCGAGGACCTGGTCGCCCACGCGGGTGCCACTGTGGTGGATGTGCGTGAGCGCACGCCGTGACGCCGCTGGTCACCGCGGCCGTACTGCTGGCCGCGGTGACACACGCCAGCTGGAACGCCATCGCCCACCAGATCACCGACAAGCTGGCCGGGTTCACGTTGATCGCGGGCGGGGGAACGGTCATCGGGCTGGCCATGGTGCCGTTCGTGCCGGTTCCGGCGGCTCGGGCGTGGCCGTATCTGATCGCCTCGGCGGTCATCCATGTCGTGTACTACGTGCTGCTGATGAAGTCCTTCCGGCTGGGGGACTTCGGGCAGGCGTATCCGATCGCGCGCGGCACCGCGCCCCTGGTGGTCACGCTGCTCGCCGCCGTCTTCGCGCACGAGGTGCCGGACGGGTGGGCGGCGGCGGGCATCGCCTTCTCCTGTGCGGGGCTGACCGGCGTCGCCCTGTGGGGGATGCGCGGGCGCCGACCGAAATGGGCGGCGATCGGGGCCGCATTGGCGACCGGGCTGACCATCGCGGCGTACACCGTCGTCGACGGTCTGGGCGTCCGCGCCTCCGGTTCCTCCCTCGGGTACATCGCGTGGCTGATGGCGGTGGAGGGCGTGGCGGTACCGGCGTATGCCTTCACCCGCTGGCGCGGCGAACTCCTCGCTGTCCTACGGCCGTTCGCCGCCGTCGGGCTGCTGGGGGCCGCGCTCTCCGTCGCCGCGTACGGGCTGGTCCTCTGGGCCCAGACCAGGGCCGAGCTCGCGCCGGTCGCGGCCCTGCGCGAGTCGTCGATCATCGTGGGCGCGGCGATCGGGGCCGTGTTCTTCAAGGAGCGGTTCGGGGCGCCGCGGATCGCGGCGGCGGGGCTGCTGGTGGTGGGGATCGGGCTGATGCTGCACGCGGGGTAGTTACGCAACCGCGGGCCCGAGGTGTGCGCACGCCGTTCGTCGCATTCTTTTCCAATCGTGCAGTTATTGCACCCACGAACGACTTCACGGGCGACACCGATCAAAACCCCTCGCTGCGATCAAGCAGCGTTTTTGCGACCAGCCCTTGGGGGAAGAAATGAACCGTCTTATCGCCCGCACGGCCGCGACACTCGGGGTAGCCGGAGCGGCGCTGGCCACCACAGTGGCCGCCGCGCCCAGCGCCGCTGCTGCAACGTATAACGGAGGCTGCGGCTCCGGATATGTCGTTGTGAACTCGGCATCCGTCGGCACAGTGGGGACTGTTTTCCTCACCTACAACTCGTCGACCGCGAGAAACTGTGTCGTCACGGTTCGGAACTCCTCCGGCAGCGGCGTCACAATCTGCGAGAACATACAGGCCGACGGTGGCGCGTCTGACAGCATGTGCGAACCCAACATGACTACTTGGGGCGGTCCCGTCTACCTCTACGCCCCCGGCGAATGCGTCACCTGGAGTGGCCGCATCGGAAGCGCCACCGGCGGCAAGTCGCGCACGAATTGTGGGTGACTTGCTTCGCCGCGTGCCCGAGGTGTGCGGAGGCCGATCCGGAGGGGCACCCTGGAAGCAAGTGTTCCGGAGGTGAACGTCATGATGCACACCACTGTGGGATGGCACGTCGAGCTGGAGTTTCGGGAGGACGATCAGCACACGAGTGCGGTGGCGTTGGTGCGTCTGCCCGACGGCAGTGAGGTTCGGGCGCACGGAAACGCCAGCCGCCACCACTCCGACGCGAATCAGCCGCGTGTCGGGGAGGAGGTCGCGGGAGCCCGCGCCCTCAACGAACTCGCCATGCGGTTGCTGACCAAGGCGCACGACGAGATCGACGGGGCGTCCGGCCGGACCTCCCACCCGATCCACGTGTGAGCCGGTAGAGAAGACCGGTAGAGAGTAGAGAACTGAGCCGCTACGGCCGTACGACGACCTCGCGCACCGCCCGCACCAGCGCCTGCGCCCGCGGATCCGCCGTCACGGTCTTGCGGAAGCCGTTGGTCACATAGCCGAGGGCGATGCCGGTCTCCGGGTCGGCGAAGCCCAAGGAGCCGCCGCGGCCCGGGTGGCCGAAGGAACCCGGGGCGAGGAGCGGTGACGCGCTGCCGTGCAGCATGTAGCCGAGGCCGAAGCGGGTGGTGACGACGAGGACGCGGTCGGGGCCCGCCGACTCCTCGGCGCGGGCCGCCTCCATCGTCTGCGGCGTGAACAGCCGTGCGGCGCCGTCGACCTCGCCGATCAGTGCCGCGTAGACACGGGCGAGGCCGTCGGCGGTCGCGATGCCGTTGGTCGCGGGCAGGGCGGCGGCGCGGTACGCCGGGTCGTTCTGGTCGGGGAACGGGGTGATCGCGGCGAAGGCGCGGCGGGTGACGGAGGCCGGGTCGTCGTAGGCCTCGGTGACCGCGCGCTTCGGGCGGAGGCGCAGGCCCGCCCCGGTGGCGGGCTCCGGTGTCTCGACACGGCCCACCCGGCCCGTCCGGCCGGCGGCTTCCTCGGCTTGCGGCAGGCCCAGCCACAGGTCGGCGCCCAGCGGTCCGGCGATCTCCGCCGCGATCCACTCGCCGGCCCGGCGGCCCGTCACGCGCCGCACCAGCTCGTCCAGCATCCAGCCGTACGTCAGCGCGTGGTAGCCGTGGTCGGTGCCGGGCTCCCAGACCGGGGCCTGCGCGGCGACCGCCTCGGCGCCCCGCGCCGGGTCCAGCGCCTCGGCCGGCGTGAGCGGACGGTCGAGGAAGGGCAGGCCGGAGCGGTGGTTCAGTACGTGCCTGACCAGCACCCGCTCCTTGCCGCGCGCCTTGAACTCCGGCCAGTACTCGGCCACCGGCGCGTCCAGGTCCAGCAGCCCGCGCTGGTGCAGCAGCAGCGGTACGGCGGCGGCGACGCCCTTCGTCGCCGAGCGGACCACCTGTGCGGTGCCTCGCTGCCAGGGCACGGTCCCGTCGATGTCCTTGGTGCCGCCCCACAGGTCGACGACCCTGCGCCCGTCCCGGTACACGGCGACCGCCGCGCCCCGGTCCCCGAGCGCCTCGAAGTTCTGCACGAACGCGTCCCTGACCGGCTCGAAGCCCTCGGCGACTGTGCCGTTCACGTCCACGTCCGTACTCCTCGTCTCGCGGTAGAGCTCCGGTAGATTTCCGGTAGCTCTCCGGTAGCTCTCCCCTCAGCCAAGCAGGATCGTCACGTCGATGTTCCCGCGGGTCGCGTTCGAGTACGGGCAGACCTCGTGCGCCGCGTCCACCAGCTTGGCCGCGATGTCCGGGTCGAGGATCGGGAGCGAGACGCTGAGGGCGACCGCGAGGCCGTAGCCGCGCTGCTGGTTGGGGCCGAGGCCGACCTTCGCGGCGACCGTGGAGCCGGTCAGGTCGAAGCCGGACCGGCGGCCGACCAGGACCAGCGCGTTGTGGAAGCAGGAGCTGTAGCCGGCCGCGAACAACTGCTCCGGGTTGGTGCCGTTGCCGTCGCCGCCCAGTTCCGGGGGCATCGCGACCTTCAGCTCGATCTGGCCGTCCTGGCTGGTGACGAAGCCGTCCCGGCCGCCGTGCGCGGTGGCCTCGGCGACGTACACGATCTTCGACGGACGGGTGTCGACGGCGACCTTCTCAGCGGACATCTCGTTCACGGCAGGACCTCCCCCAGCAAGTACATTGTGCACAAGGTACCGGCCGGTAGGTGACCCTTTGATTACCGGGGGGCAGCAACCGCGGGTAACGCGACGTCAGCGCGCGCGCTCCGCCGCCGCCTCCGCCCGTCGCGCCAGCCGCCACAACTCCTCGCGCAACCGCGCGACCTCCGCGCCGTCGAATTCCGTCGCCGCGAGCAGCGCGCCGGGCACATGCGCCGCGCGCTCCCTGAGCTCCTCCGCGCGCCCTGTGCACGCGATGAGCACCGAGCGCTCGTCGTTCACCGCGCGCTCCCGGCGTACCAGCCCCGCGCTCTCCAGCCGCTTCAGCAAGGGCGACACCGTGCCGTAGTCCAGCCGCAGCGCGCCCGCCAGCTCCTTGACCGTCGTCTCGCCGCGCTCCCACAGCACCAGCAGCACGAGGTACTGCGGGTAGGTGAGCCCGAGATCGTCGAGGAGCGGGCGGTAGGCGGCCGTCACCGCGCGCTGGGCCGCGTACAGCGCGAAGCACAGCTGGTCGTCCAGCAGCGGTGAGCCCTCGGCACCGGCGTCCTCTTGGTTCGTCACGCGCCCATTGTCACGGACGGCCGGGAGTGGGAGCCGCGGAACGCGGGTCGAAACCGAAAGGCAGCTCCAGCCGATGGGCGCCCATCAGCTCGTCGTCGGCGAGCAGCTGTGCCGTCTTGCCGTCGGCGGCGATCGTGCCCTCGCTCAGGATCAGGGAGCGCGGGCACAGCTCCAGCGCGTAGGGCAGGTCGTGCGTGACCATCAGGACCGTCACGTCCAACGACCGCAGGATGTCGGCGAGTTCGCGGCGCGAGGCGGGGTCGAGGTTGGAGGACGGCTCGTCCAGGACGAGGATCTCCGGCTCCATCGCCAGCACGGTCGCCACGGCCACCCGGCGCCGCTGGCCGAAGGAGAGGTGGTGCGGGGGCCGCTCGGCGAAGTCCTGCATGCCGACCCGCCGCAGGGCCACCCGCACCCGCTCCTCCAGCTCGGGCCCCTTCAGCCCGGCCGCGGCCGGTCCGAAGGCCACGTCCTCCCGCACGGTCGGCATGAAGAGCTGGTCGTCCGGGTCCTGGAAGACGATGCCGACCTTGCGCCGGATCTCCGCCATGTGCTGCTTGCCGACCGGCAGCCCGGCGACCGTCACCGTGCCCGTGCCGCCGGTCAGGATGCCGTTGAGGTGGAGGACGAGCGTCGTCTTGCCGGCGCCGTTCGGCCCGAGCAGCGCGACCCGCTCACCGCGCGAGACGGTGAAGTCCACGCCGAACAGGGCCTGGTGCCCGTCGGGGTAGGCGAAGGCCAGACCGGCCACTTCCAGTGAAGGTGTCACAGGTGTCACAGCGTCCATCCCAGCAGACATACGACGAGGGCGGCGAGGGGGAGGGTGAGGGCGTACGACCACTGCGCCCGGGACGCGGTCACCTCGTCGATGACCGGCATCGAACCGGCGTACCCCCGGCTGATCATGGCGAGATGCACCCGCTCCCCGCGTTCGTACGAGCGGATGAAGAGCGCGCCGGCCGACTTCGCGAGGACGCCCCAGTGCTTGACGCCGCTCGCCTCGAAGCCCCGCGACTCCCGCGCGATCCGCATCCGCCGCATCTCGTCCGTGATGACATCGCCGTAGCGGATCATGAAGGAGGCGATCTGCACGAGCAGCGGCGGGAGCTTCAACCGCTGGAGGCCCAGGAGGAGTTCGCGCAGTTCGGTGGTGGAGGCGAGGAGTACCGAGGCGGCGACGCCGAGAGTGCCCTTGGCGAGCACGTTCCAGGCGCCCCACAGGCCGTTCACGCTGAGGGACATCCCGAGTACGCCGACCCGCTCGCCCTCCGCCACGAACGGCATGAGCACCGCGAAGGCCACGAACGGGACCTCGATCAGCAGCCGCTTGAGCAGGAAGCCGACGGGCACGCGGGCGGCGTAGGCGACACACGCGAGGAGGACGGCGTACAGGCCGAAGGCCCACATCGCCTCCCGCGGTGTCGACACCACGACCACCACGAAGGCGAAGCTCGCGGCGAGTTTCGTGTGCGGCGGCAGGGCGTGCACGGGCGAGTGCCCGTGCCGGTAGAGCCTGTGCGCGTGCCCGGCGCCCATCTCAGACGCCCGTGTTCACGGACGAGGCGGGCGAGGCGGGCGAGGTGTCATCCGTACGCCGCCTGCGCACCGCCCAGAACACCGCACTGCCCGCGACGACCGTGACGCCGACGCCGATCACGCCCGCGAGACCGCCGGACAGCCGGGCGTCTTCGACGTCCTTGACGCCGTAGTCGGCGAGCGGGGAGTCGGCGTTGGCGTGCTCCTCGGTCTTCTTGTCGATGCCCTTGTCGGCGGCGACCTTCTCCAGCCCGTCGGGATTCGCGGAGGCGTAGAAGCTGACGAATCCGGCCAGGACGAGGGAGGTGACCAGGCCGATCGCCCACACCTTGCGGTGGGAGCGGGCGGCCACGGGGGAGGGTTCCGCCTCCGGTACGTCCACGAGTTCGCCGTTCACGCGCAGCTTCAGCTTCTGCTGGAGGCCGCGCGCGCCGTACACGAGGTCCGGGCGGACGGCGATGACGGCGCCGACGGTCAGCGCGGTGATCGTGGCCTCGCCGAGGCCGATGAGCACGTGCACGCCGATCATGGCGGTGGCGACCTTGCCGATGGAGACGTCTGTGGTGCCGCCGACGGCGTAGAGGAGGGTGAAGGCGAGGGCCGCGGCCGGGACGGAGAGTACGGCGGCGACGAAGGAGGCGGCCGTGACGGAGCGGCGGGTGCGGGGCAGGATCTTGACCAGGCCGCGGAAGACGGCGTACGCGACGACCGTCGTGACGACCGCCATGACCGTGATGTTCACGCCGAGCGCGGTCAGACCGCCGTCGGCGAAGAGGATGCCCTGCATGAGCAGGACCACGGAGACGCACAGCACCCCGGTGTAGGGGCCCACGAGGATCGCGGCGAGCGCACCGCCGAGCAGATGGCCGCTTGTTCCGGCCGCTACGGGGAAGTTGAGCATCTGTACGGCGAAGATGAACGCCGCCACCAGGCCGGCCAGCGGCGCAGTGCGCTCGTCGAGCTCACGGCGCGCGCCGCGCAGGCTCACGGCGACGGCTGCCGCGGCGACGACACCGGTCGCGGCTGAGGTGGGGGCGTCTATGAATCCGTCAGGCACATGCACCGTTCGATGATAGTGGCTTGTTGCGAACAACTTGCAAGAGCGGTGCGTGGGGAACAGTGTGTGTGAAGAGAGTGAGGAACGGCATTTCCGCTTCCAGAGGCGCCATCCAGGAAATGTGCGACATTGGAAGGGCAGCGGACGCACAGCTTCCACACAGGTCACGCAGCGTGAGAGGGCCGTCACGATGTCTGTAGTCGAACAGTACGCGCGAGCCCACATCGTTTCGGACGCGGACATCGTGGAGGACGAGGCCGTCCCGGTGATCCTGCGCTACGACCCCGAGACCGACCCGCGCTCGGTACGCGTCGGTCTGCCCGGGACCCACGACGAGTGGACCTTCTCGCGCTCGCTTCTGGAACAGGGCCTGCGCGCCCCGGCCGGCAAGGGCGAGGTCCGGGTGTGGCCGTGCGGGCGGGCGCAGGCGGTGGTCGAGTTCCACACCGCGGAGGGCGTCGCGGTGGTGCAGTTCGAGACGAGGGCGCTGCTCAGGTTCCTGCGGCGGACGTACCTGGCGACCCCGGTGGGATCGCGGGAGTCAGCCGCCCATCTTCAGCAGTGACGCCACGATGGGGCCAGCCGTGTCGCCGCCGTGCCCGCCCTGCTGGACCACGCCCGCGGCCGCGAGGTCGCCCCGGTAGGCGGTGAACCAGCCGTTCGGCTTCTTCTGCCCGTCGACCTCCGCCGAGCCCGTCTTCGCGCCCACGTTCCCGGTGACCCCGGACATCGCCTCGGCCGCCGTGCCATAGGCCGCCGTGTACGACATCAGCTCCCGCATGTCGGAGAGCGTGCCCGCGGACAAGGTGCGCGAGGCGGTCGCCAGCTTGCGGTTGTCGACGGTCGGGGACACCAGGTAGGGCTGCTTGAAGGTGCCCGACTCGATCGTCGCCGAGACCGACGCCATGTTCAGCGGGTTCATGCGGACCCCGCCCTGGCCGATGAGCGAGGCCGCCATCTGGGCGTCGCTCTGCACCGGCACCGAGCCGTCGAAGGTCGGGACGCCGATGGCCCAGTTGTTCATGGACAGCCCGAAGACCTGCTCGGCCTGCTTGGTCAGGTCGTCGTCGTCCAGCTTCGGCGCCTGGCTGATGAAGGCCGTGTTGCAGGAGCGGGCGAAGCTCGCCTTGAAGGTGCCGCCCTTGATCTGGAACTTGTCGTCGTTCTGGAACTTCCAGCCGCCGTAGGTGAAGTACTTCGGGCACGGATGCGCCTTGTCCGGCGACGCCAGGCCCTTCTCGATCAGCAACGTCGAGGTGATGACCTTCATGGTGGAGCCGGGGGCCAGTGAGCCCTGGAACGCCGTGTTGAAGCCCTTGGAGGCGTTCGCGACCGCCAGGATCTCGCCGGTCGACGGGCGCAGCACCACGACCGACGAGCGGGCCTTCTTGGCGACCTGCTTCTCCGCCGCCTCCTGGAGCGCCGGGTCCAGGGTCGTCTTCACCGTGCCCGGTGTGCCCTTGCTCAGCTCCAGCAGGGACTTGTCGGAGAGCTTGTCCGCCTTGGCCGCCTTGCCGCGGACGACCTGCAACTCGACGCCCGCCCGGCCGCCCGCCGTCTTGCCGTACTTCTCGCGCAGCCCGTCAAGGACCGT
Organism: Streptomyces sp. NPDC050619; assembly: GCF_040654815.1. Taxonomy (NCBI): domain Bacteria; kingdom Bacillati; phylum Actinomycetota; class Actinomycetes; order Kitasatosporales; family Streptomycetaceae; genus Streptomyces; species Streptomyces sp. NPDC050619. Next base: position 79,638 of record NZ_JBFAIR010000034.1, read on the forward strand.
GCCCAGCGACGGGTACTTGGCCTTGGTGATCTCGTCGCCGTCCCGGTCCAGCGCCTTGACGGGCGGGGTGCCGGACTCGCCGGTGACCAGGGTGTCGCCGTCCTGGAGGTCGGGGTGGACGACCGAGGAGTGCCAGGCGACCTGCGGCTTTCCGTCGGTGGTGGCCCGGACGACGGTGAGCGCGCCGGCGTACGTCAGCGGCTTGCTGGTCTCCTTGTACGCCACTGTGGCCTTGACGGTGAAGGGGACCTTGTCGCCGGTGGGGGTGCCCGGGGTGAGCGTGACGCCCTTGATGTGGGCGTCCTTGGTGTATCCGGTCAGCAGGGAGGTGGCCGCCTTGGCGTCGCTCGTGGTGGCTGCCGCCTGGGGCACCTTGCCCTGCTGCCAGGCCGTCAGGAACGCCCGGGCCGTGGTGGTGACCTCGGTCGCGGACAGCGGGCCGGACGGGATGTCCTTCGCCTTCTGCTCCGCTGCCGTGGTCTCCGTCCGCTTGCCGTCGTCGGCGGCGGCCCCACCGCCGTACAGCGCGTAGGCGCCGAAGCCGGCGCCGCCGACGACAACGGCGATCAGCCCGCCGATCACGGCGGGCTTGGTCTTCCGTCGCTCGGCGACGCGCCTTCTGTTACCCACTGCCTTCGATCCTCCGCGAATCTCCAGGGTCCCCGTTGCCCTCAGCCAGCACAGCATTCACGACAACGACGAGGCACAGCCTAGAGTCCCGGTCCGCGGGGGATGACGTCAGCCGCCCGCTCGTAGCACGTCTGCGACAATCGGGCCCGCCGCGTCGCCGCCGTGTCCGCCCTCCTCGGTCATGGCCGCCGCCGCCACGTCGTTGCGGAATCCGGTGAACCAGCTGTTGGACTCGGCCTGCCCGTCGACCTCCGCCGAGCCGGTCTTCGCGCCGATGTCCCCGCCGAGCCCGGCCATCGCCTCCTGGGCGGTGCCCTGGGTCGCGGTCAGCCGCATCATCTGCTTGAGCTGGGAGGCGGTGCCGGCCGGCAGGCCCTTGGCGGTGGCCAGTTGGCGCCCGTCGAGGTCCGGCGAGACCAGGTAGGGCTGGCGGAAGTCGCCGGTGATGGCGGTGGCCGTCACCGAGGCCATGTTCAGCGGGTTCATCTGGACCTGGCCCTGGCCGATGGCGTTGGCGGCGCGGTCCGGGCCGCCGGAGGCGGGGACGCGGCCGTCGAAGGAGACGACGCCGGTCTTCCAGTCCAGGCCGAGCCCGAACCGCGTCTGGGCCTCCGTGGTCAGCGACTCGTCGGTGAGCGGCTTCTCGTCGATGAGCTTGACGAAGGCCGTGTTGCACGACCGCAGGAAGCTGTTGGCGAGCGTGGCGTTCGGGTTGGGGCCCATGCCCCTGAGGTTCTTGAAGGTCTGGCTCTGCCACACGGCCGTGTTGTCGCAGGGAGCCGGGCCGTTCATCGAGGTCACGCCGTTGTCTATGAGCATCGCGGCGGTGATGATCTTCATCGTGGAGCCGGGTGCCTGCGTGCCCTCGAAGGCCGCGTTGAAGGCGTCCGTGCGGTTGTTGGCCACCGCCAGCACCTCACCGGTGCCCGTCTTCACGGCGACGACCGACGAGTTGTCGTACTTCTTGACCGCCGTCTCGGCAGCCGCCTGCGCGGTCGCGCTGAGCGTGGTCTCCAGCTTGCCGGTCTTGCCCTTGGCGAGGGTCAGCAGCGGGGTGTCGGCCGCGGCCTCGTCGGCGCGCCGGATCACCAGTTCGATGCCGGGGGTGCCGCCGGCCTTGTCGCCGTACTTGTCGCGCAGGGCGTCCAGGATCGGGCCGAGGGAGGGGTACTTCTCCTTCGTCAGCACGGTCCCGTTCCGGTCGAGGGCCTCGATCGGCGGGTTCGCCGACTCCTCGGTGACCAGGGTGTCGTCGCGCCGCAACTCCGGGTGGATCACGGTGGGCTGCCAGTCGACCAGCGCCCGGCCGGTGGTGACCCCGCGCACGACGGTCAGCTCGCTCTTGTACGACAGCGGCTTGGACCTGCCGTCGTAGGACACCTTGGCCCGCACCGTGTAGGGCACGGTCGCCCCGGACGCCGTACCGGGCGTGATCTTCACACCGGCGATGCGGGCGGCATCGCCGTACGCCGTCAGCAGCGGCTCGGCCGCCGTGCTGTTGTTCGTGTACCCCGCCGCGGTCGCCGCCTGCCCCTCCTCCCAGGCCGCGAAGAACCTCGCCGACGTCTCCTTGATCTCGTCCGCGCTCGGCGGCCCGCTCTTCTTCGGCGCCGTCCCGGCCGAACCGGCCCCCGATGTACCCCCGTCGCCGTTCAGCGCGGACACGATGTTGAACGCGCCGTACCCGGCCCCGCCGACCATCACAGCGAACACACTGCCGATGACGGCGACCTTTACCCCCCTGCCCATGAGGCAGTCCCCTCCCGTTTCCCGTTTCCCCGTGGAGCCTTCCTCACGTTCTTGAACGCGTTCAGAAAGGCTTGCTGTGCGTGGCACTCTATGCGGAAGGGGTGACCGCTGTAACGGATGTTTCCTTTTTGTTGGGAGGAATGGGGGCCTTATGGGGACCCCGGGCGGGGGCTGTTTCCGGCCTACTTCCGGGCCATGAGGGTGATCAGGTCGAACAGCACGGTGGCGGCGGCGAGCGAGGTCACCTCGGCATGGTCGTAGGCGGGCGCCACCTCCACGACATCACCGCCGACCAGGTGCAGTCCGGTCAACCCGCGCAGTACGTGCAGGAGTTCGCGGCTCGTCAGCCCTCCGGCCTCCGGGGTGCCCGTGCCGGGTGCGAAGGCCGGGTCGAGGACGTCGATGTCGACGGAGAGATACACGGGGAGGTCGTCGACCCGCTCGGTGATCGCCTGAATCGTGCCAAGCAGGCCGAGGACATCGATGTCGCCCGCCCGGATCGTACGGAAGCCGAAGCGCTTGTCGGCGTCCATGTCGCCCCGGCCGTAGAGGGGGCCGCGGATGCCCACATGGATGGAGTGGTCCTCGACCAGCAGGCCTTCCTCGAAGGCGCGGCGGAAGACGGTGCCGTGGGTCGTCGGCGCCTGGAAGTAGGTGTCCCAGGTGTCCAGGTGCGCGTCGAAGTGCACCAGGGCGACCGGACCGTGCTCGCGCACCACCGTGCGCAGCATCGGCAGCGCGATCGTGTGGTCACCGCCGATCGCCAGCAGTCTGCGGCCGCCGCGCGCCACCTCCCGCGCGTGGTCGGCGATCTGGCCGAGCGCCGTGTCGATCGAGTACGGGGTGACCGCGACGTCACCGGCGTCGACGACCTGGATCTCGTCGAACGGCGCGGTGCCCAGCTCGACATGGAAGGCCGGGCGCAGATGACGGGACGCCTGCCGGACGGCCATCGGGCCGAACCGCGCCCCGGGACGGTAGGAGGTGCCGGTGTCGAACGGCACGCCCAGCACGGCGACGTCGTAGTCGCCGACCTGGCCGATCTCCGGCACCCGGGCGAAGGTTCCGCTGCCGGCGAAGCGGGGGACTGTCGTGCCGTTCACCGGGGGGAGCGGTCCCAGCGGACCACGGGATGTTTCGGGCATGGGGGGTTCCTGTTCCGCTGGAGGGATTGTTCAGGCGCGGGCTCTGGTGGAGCCGCCGTTGGGCTGGAGGACCTGGCCGATGAGCGCGCCCGCGCCGGGCGAGGCGAGGAACGAGACGGCCGCGGCGATGTCGGCGGGCTCGGCGAGCCGGCCGACCGGCATCAGACGCCGGTAGCGCTCTCGCAGCTCCTCCAGCGTGAGGCCCGCGTCCTCGGCGTCCACGCGCAGTTGGTCGGTGTCCACGTAGGACGGCGCGACACAGTTCGTGAGGATGCCCTGCGGGCCCAGCTCGCGGGCCAGTCCCTTGGCCATCGCGATCAGCCCGGCCTTCGATGCGGCGTAGGCGGTGGCGTTGCGCTGCCCGATCACCCCCCACTCCGAGGCGATGATCACGATCCGGCCGTGGCCGAGCGTCCGCATCCCCGGCAACACGGCCTGTACGACGCGGAAGTGGCCGGAGAGGTTCACCTCGATCTGGTGCCACCACTCCCGCGGCGGCTGGTCGAGGAAGGGGCTCATCGCCATCGCCGCGGCATTGGCCACCAGCACGGCCACCGGCCGCCCGGCGCGCTGCTCGACGCCGGCGACCATGGCGCGTACGGCGGCCGGGTCGGCGATGTCGGCGGGCGCGGCGAATCCGCCGGTCCGCTCGGCCAGTTCGGTCAGCCGTCCGTCGTCGGTGAGGTCGTTGACCGCCACGGTGTGGCCGTCGGCGGCCAGCCGCAGGGCGGTCGCCCGGCCGATGCCCTGGGCGGCGCCGGTGACCAGGGCGAGGCTGCCCTCCTTGATGCCGGACGCCATGTCAGATCACCGCCCCGGCGTTCGGGGACAGCACGTCCCCGCAGTACATGCCGCCCTCGGTGGCCAGGTAGCGCACGGTGTACGCGACCTCTTCCGGTGTGACCAGCCGGCCCAGGGGCAGGGTGGCCAGGTACGCCGGATCGCGCCACGGTGAAGTCGCGGCCAGGAGCGGGGTGTCGGTGGGGCCCGGCGCGACGATGTTGACGCGGATCCCGTCGTCGGCCACTTCGAGAGCGAGCGACTTGGCGAAGCCGAGCACCGCGCCCTTCGCGGCGACGTAGTGCACATCGCCGCTGCCGCCGGTGAGCGCCAGTTCCGAGGAGATCACCACCACCGCGCCGTCCCCGGCCGAGGCCAGGTGGGGCAGCGCGGCGGCACAGGTGTTGACGGTGCCGCCCAGGATCACGGCGAGCATGCGGTCCCACTGCCCGAGCGTGACGTCGGCGGCGTCGATGCCCTCCTCGTAGTACCCGGCCGCGGTCACCGCCAGGTCGAGCCGGCCGAATCGCTCGACCACGCGCGCGACCGCCTCGGCGACCGCCTGACGGTCGGTCACATCGACGACGACCGGCAGATCCGTCGCGGAGGGGCGGAGGTCGAGTCCGGCGGTGTGCCAGCCCGCCGCTGCCAGCACGTCGGCGGTCGCGGCGCCGATACCGCCGGCGGCACCGGTGATCAGGGCGACCCGGCCGCTCACTTGGAGGTCACCGAGGCGGTACTGCCCGGCCGCGACATCGACCAGTACACGAGCGCGCCGATCGCACCCAGCACCCCGGTCATGATCAGCAGTCCCCAGTCGAGGTACCACACGCCGTTCACGGCGCGCGGCCAGGCGATGTTGACCGACTCGAAGACGATCCATACGGCCGCCGCGTACGTCACCGGCTTGCCCCACCGGCCCAGGGACCACTCGCCGGGCTCCCAGGTGCCGCGCAGCCTGACGTAGACCGCGCCGAGCACGGGCAGGGCGTAGGACAGGTAGAAGCCGGCGTTGGCGAAGGAGAGCAGCAGCGCGTAGATCTTCTCCGCGCTGATGAAGAGCAGCGACCCCGCGACGAGCGCGGTCAGGGCGATGGCGCCGCGCGGCACGCGCTCCTTGCCGGAGAGCCTGCCCAGGAACCGGGCGCCGGGAAGGGCCTTGTCGCGCGCTCCGGCCCAGATGGCCCGGCTGACCGCCGCCTGTACGGCCATCAGACTGGCCGCGAACCCGATGACCAGGGCGATCAGCAGGGCCTTGCCGGTCGCCGAGCCCAGCCCGGCCTCCAGGGTGGTGGTGACCGGGTCGGCGTCCTTGCCGCTCAGGACGTCCGCGATGTTCGGCATGGCCAGCAGGATGCCGAGGCTGGCGTACATGACGAGGATGCCGACGGCGGCCAGCGCCAGGGCCATCGCCTTGGGCAGCACGCGCCGGGACTCCTTGACCTCCTCGGCGATGGAGCCGGCCGACTCGAATCCGACGAAGGACCAGCCGGCGATGGCGACGGCGCCGAGGAACGGTCCCGTGAGCCACGCGGACCCGTGCGCCGTCCCCTCCCCGCTGAAGAGGACCGAGAAGGAGTGGGTGCGGTGGGCGAAGAGCAGCACGGTGCCGATGCCGAGGGTGGCGATCAGCTCGGCGGTCAGGCTCACGTAGAGGAGCGCCTTGAGGAAGCGACCCCCGATCATGTTCGCGGCCGAGCCGAACAGCAGGACGCCCAGCGCGGTCAGCGCCTGCTCGGTGCGGCTGAAGCCGGTGACGCCGAGCGCCCCGAGCAGGAAGCCGGATCCGGCGAAGGACAGGGCCGACAGGGCGAGGGTCAGACCCCACATGTAGGCCCAGTTGGTGAACCAGCCGTAGCGCGGGCCGATCAGGTGGCGGGCCCACTGATAGACGCTGCCCTGGAGCGGCCAGCGGGAGACCAGTTCGCCGAAGACCCCGCACACCAGCAACTGGCCGACGAGGACGACGGGGAAGGCCCACCAGAAGGCGGGCCCGGCGGTGATGACACCGAGGGCGAAGACGCCGTACATGCCCACGATGGGCGAGACGTCGGAGAAGGCGAGGGCGAACGCGGATCTCAGGTTGTACTGCTGTTTGAGTCCGTCGGCGGCTTCGGTGTCGAGTGCGGGGTCGGGCGGACCGGCCAGGGCGGCGGTCTGGGCGCTTGGGGTCATCACAGGGTCCTGTCGCGGAGGGCATGCGGGAGTGACACGACAGGCGCCCTTGCCTGTGTGCGCGGGTGACGAGTCAGGGGTGACGAGTGAGGGGTGACGAGTCAGGGGTGACGAGTGAGGGGTGACGAGTGAGGGGTTGGCGTTCAGGGGCGCTTCTGTACCCAGTACGCCTGGTCCGGGTCGGGGAGCTCCGGCTGCGGGCAGGTGCGCGGGGAGAGACCCAGGGACGCGGTGTGCTCGGCGACCTCGGCGACCGTGGTGATCCACAGGCCGGGCAGCGCCTTCATCCGCTCGATCAGCCGCTCCAGCGCCTCGGCCCGCGAGGGGCGGCCGGTCAGGAACGGGTGGCAGGTCAGGACGAAGCAGGCGCCGAGGCGGTGCATGGCCTCCAGCTCCCAGGTCCACATCTCCAGCACCTTGGCGGGGCTCTCGATCACGCCGGTGCCGATCAGGTCGGGCAGGAAGGCGTACTGCTCCCAGTCGTCCAGCCCCCAGGAGACGGGCACCTGCACGATGCTGGGGGCCTGCGGCCGTCCGTCCACGGCCAGCCGGTAGGGGTGATCGGCGTCCATGAGGCTGGAGTCGTAGAGGAATCCGCGCTCTTCGAGGAGCCGGGGGGTGTGGTAGTTCAGCTCCCACATCGGCGCCCGGTAGCCGACCGGCCTCACGCCCGCGACCTCGTACAGGGCCTTGAGTCCGAGGTCGAGCATGTCCGCCTCGGTCGTGGCGTCCATGCCGACGGTGTTCTCGTGGAAGTAGCTGTGGTGGGCCACTTCGTGACCTGCCTCGACCACCGAGCGCACGACCTGCGGGTAGCGGTGCGCGGTGTATCCGGGGACGAAGAAGGTGGCCTTGAGGCCGTGGCGCTCCAGCATGTCGAGAATCCGGGGTACGCCGACCAGCGGTCCGTAGGACTGGTGGCTCATCGGGCTCATACGGTGGACCGAGGCGAGGTCGGTGCTCAGCACGGCGGCCTCGGCGTCCATGTCGAACGTCAGGCAGGCGGCCGCGGTGAAGCCCTCGGGCCAGCCGATCCGTCCGGCAGCCGTGGTGGCATCACGTGCGACGCCCTCACGCTGAGAAGGATTCGCTTCTGCCATGGCGCATTCTCCGCTCGTTCTCCGCTCGTTCGATGCGCACAGCATGCGGACGGCGGGTGTGGTCCGGCTATCCGACTGCGGCGCAGAACATCGACGCGTATTCGTACTGGAGTATGAGGCTCCATTCGTGTCATACCGGTCGGGGCTGTGTGTGCAGGCGGTAACAGGGAATTCACGCCCGTCTCATCGTGGGCGTGGACGGCACCCGTACGTTCCATACGCTCGGGGACGAGGGAGGCGCGAAGGAGGCGGTGGCGATGGCGGTCACGGTGGGCGAACTCCTCGCGATGCCACACCTCCAGATGTCGCTGCACGCGGGTGCCGGCGGGGTCGACCGCGAGGTCAGCTGGGTGCACCCCTCCGACCTGCCCAACCCGTGGGCCTGGCTGTCCGCGGGCGAGCTGCTGCTGACCAACGGCACCGGGCTGGCCGCCGACCCCGGTGCGCAGACGGCCTTCATCGAGCGCCTCGCGGAGGCGGGCACCAGCGCGTTCGGGCTGGGTCTCGGCATGCAGGGGCCGCCGCTGACGCCCGCGCTCACCGACCGGGCCGACGAGTTGTCGCTGCCGGTCGTCTCCGTGCCGTACAGCGTGCCGTTCAGCGCGGTGGTGCGTGCGGTGGCCGAGGTCAACGAGCGCGAGGAGGCCCGGCAGCTCGCCGGGGTCGCCCGCCTGTACTCCCTGCTGCGGACCTCCATGGCCAGCGGACTGCCCGGACCGGAGATGTTCGGCAGGCTCGGTCTCGAGTTGAAGGCGCGGCTGTATCTGGTCGACCCCGAGACCGGTCTCTCGCTGTTCGAGGACGGTCCCGAGACCGGCTTCGCGCGGGAACTGGTCGCCGAGTACGCGGCGCACGGCGGTGCCATCCCCGGCGTGCTGCGGCTGCGCCGCCGGGCAACGGACGGCTCGGGCGCGACGATAGCCCTGGCCGTCGCGGTACCGGGCGACCAGCCCACCGCGCTGGTCGCCGAGCCGACCGGGGAACAGTTGCCCAGCCTCGACCTGCTCCAGCATGTCGCCACCGTCGGCGCCCTGGAACTGACCCAGCTCACGGCCGACCGGGACAGCCGCCGCCGGCGCGGCACGGACCTGCTCCGCCACCTGCTCGACCGCGGGCTCGACCCGACGACCGCCGGGCATCGGCTGGCGGAAACCGGCATCGGACCGGCTGCCGCTGTGCTGGTACTCACCCCGGTCGCGTGCGACGCCACCGCCGACGACGTCGACCGACGGCTGTCCAGGCTGCGCGTCCCGCACCTGCTGCTGCGGCGCGACGACAGCCTCCACATCCTGCTGGAGGACCGGCCGGAGTGCCTCGCCGAACTGACCCGGCTGCTGGACCCGTCCGCACCGATGGGCGTCAGCGACCGGATCGGCACGGCGGAGCGCGTACCGGAAGCCGGTCAGGAGGCCCGCTGGGCGCTGGGAGCGGCCGAGGCCGAGAACCGGCGGACGGTCCGGTACGGCGACGAGACCGCGCTGCCCCTGCTGCGCACACCGGCCGAGGCGCGGGTGCTGGCGTCCAGAGTGCTGGGGGCGCTATTGGCACACGACGCCGAGCACGGCACCGCCTACCTGCACACCCTGCGGGTCACCCTGCGCTGCAACCGCTCCTGGCAGCTGGCCGCCGACGAACTGCACATCCACAAACAGACCCTCGGCTACCGCCTGCGCAAGATCGAACAGCTGACCGGCCGGGGCGTGTCCCGAACCGACCACATCGCCGAACTGTGGTTCGCGGTACGCGCCCATGACCTGGTGCACGGCGGGACCCGCACAGCGAGCTGACCGGTGCCGTCAGCCTCCGGGCAGGGGGCCCTCGGCGGTGCTGATCTCCCATCGGCGGGGCACGCGGTGCCGGTCGGGCCGGTGTCGCTCACCGGTCTTGGTCGCCGCTGGGGCTGACCGGTCGGGGAGGGGGGGCGGCCCGGTGTGAAGCCGGGGACGTGGCTGTGGTGCGGGACGGCGCGGTTGGCGGTGGCGGCCATGGCGACGCGGGCCGTCAGTTGCCGGGCGCGGCGAGGACGTGGAGGGGGCCCTCGGCGGTGCTGATCTCCCAACGGCGCGGGTACGCGGTGCCGGTCGGGCCGGTGTCGCTCACCGACAGGCCGGCGCCGCCGCTGTCGGTCAGGGTGGGGGCGAGCCTGCGGCCCTCGCGGTGGGGGAGGGTCGAGCGGTCGATGACCCAGCGGTCGTCGGTGATCCGGCCCAGCGACACCTCGACGTCGAGCAGCTCGCGGGCGCGGCCCGCGTCGGCGGCCCCCGCGACCAGTTCCGTCAGTGCGGCGTGGGCCGGCAGCGGTTCGCTCCGGCCGCGGGCGTAGCCGAACCAGGACCCCGCCCGCACGAGCAGCCCGGCCTGCCCGGACCGCGGATCCACCAGCTCGACGGCCGCGCAGGGCCCACCGATGTCCCCGGCCGGGTGCCAGTGCTCGACGTACGGCGCGTACAGGCCCTCCTCCACCAGCACCGGCCCGCGCCACTCCAGCCGCCCCGCGTCCGGGACGGCGGCGGGCGGCCGGTAGTCGATGGTGCGCCCCCAGTGGAAGGCACCGTCGGCGTGGGACAGCCGCCCGGCGAACGCCTCCTGCTCGGCGAGAGCGAGCAACTGCTCGAAGGAGAGGTCGTTCAGGCTCCCGGTCCCCCGGGGGTGCGACAGACCGGCCGGCTGGCGCAGATCGGCGTAGCGGGCGGGACCCTGGACCCAGGTGACGGCCGTGGTGGTGTCGCGACCGCCCTCGCCGTCGACCAGGAGAGAGCGCCGCCACACTCCCGCCAGATCGGTGAGTGCGGGGCCGGCTAGACCCATGTGTCCAGCCACATCCGCGACCGCCACTGGTCGATCGGGATCGCCGTGCCCGTGAACAGGGGCCAGAAATAGATGAAGTTCCACGCGATCAGCAGGACCAGGATGCCCGCGCCCGTCGCGCCCGCGACCCGGCGGGTGTCGCTGGAGCCCGGCGGGCCGATGATCGCGCCGAGGAGCATCGCCACGGCCAGGCAGAGGAACGGGACGAAGACGATCGTGTAGAAGAAGAAGATCGTGCGGTCCTGGTAGAGGAACCACGGCAGGTAACCGGCCGCGATGCCACAGGCGATGGCCCCCGCGCGCCAGTCACGGCGAAAGAGCCAGCGCCACAGGACGTACAGGATCGCGAAGCACCCCACCCACCACAGCAGCGGCGTGCCGATCGCCAGCACCTCGCGCGCGCACTTCTCGCCCGCGTCGGCGGGACAGCCGTCCTTGCCGGGCGCGGGGGACTCGTAGAAGTACGACACCGGGCGGCCGGTGACGAGCCAGCTCCACGGGTTGGACTGGTACGTGTGCGGCGAGGAGAGGTTGATGTTGAACTTGTAGACCTCGTGCTCGTAGTGCCACAGGCTGCGCAGCCAGTCCGGGAAGAGCCAGGTCCAGTTGCCGCCCTTGCCGTCGGTCACCGCCCAGTTGCGGTAGTAACCGCCGCTGCCGTTCGCCGGGGAGAGGATCCAGCCCGCCCAGGAGCCGATGTACGTGACGATCGCGACCGGCACGGTGGCCACGAACGCGAGCCCCAGATCGCGCCTGAGCACCGCCTGGTACGGGCGTCCGGCGCCCGCCACCTTGCGGGAGCCGACGTCCCACAGCACGGCCAGCACGCAGAAGAAGACGAGGACGTAGAGCCCGTTCCACTTGGTGCCGATCGCCAGGCCCATCATCAGGCCCGCCAGCCAGCGCCAGGGCCGCCGGCCGAGGCGGGTCGTCTCGGCGATGTGCGCGTCCGGGCGGACCAGGCCGTCGGAATCCGCCGGAAGCGCCGCCGCGAGTTTCTCGCGTGCCCTGTCGCGGTCGACGACCAGACAGCCGAACGCGGCGAGCACGAAGAACATCAGCACGCCGTCGAGCAGCGAGGTGCGGGCCATCACGAACGCCAGGCCGTCCACCGCCATCAGCGCGCCGGCCAGACAGCCCAGGAACGTGGAGCGGAACAGCCGGCGGCCGATCCGGCACAGCATCAGGATCGACAGGGTGCCGAGCAGCGCGGTCATGAACCGCCAGCCGAACGGATTGAACCCGAACAGCAGCTCGCCGAGCCCGATGACGTACTTGCCGACCGGCGGATGCACGACATACGCCGCGTCCGTCGGGATCGGGACGTTCCCGTTGTTGGACAGGATCAGGTCGTTGACGTTCTTGTCCCAGTTGACCTCGTAACCGCGGTGGACCAGCGCCCACGCGTCCTTGGCGTAGTACGTCTCGTCGAATATCACCGCCTTCGGGCTGCCCAGGTTGTGGAACCGCATCAGGCCCGCGAACAGGGCGACAAGGATCGGACCGCCCCAGGCGGACCAGCGGGTGATCCGCTCGGCGAGCGTCCTGGACACCCCGAAGACCTGCCACAGCCGCGGGCTGGGCCGGACGTACGGCGGCACCAGGCGTTCGCGGACACCGCTGCCGTCGCTTCTGGGCCCCGCCGCATATCCGAAACGGCGCAGCCGCTGCTGCCACGACGGCCGCTGGTCCTGAAGGGCCTGCTCCTGCCGGGTGTCCATGGAGGACGCGGTACTGGTCACCGCGCCATCGTAGGGAACGGCGCTGTGTGAGTCCCGCGCTTGGTGGCAGAGGTGCGGATGCGTCCGCCTTCCACCGGGTGCGGGGAGGATCTTCCACGGGCGCCGGGAGGATCTTCCGCGGGCCCTGGGAGGATGGGAGGCGTGACAGTCGAGCCCGGAACCCTGGTCCTTGCCGGTACTCCCATCGGCGACACCGCCGACGCCCCGCCCCGGCTCGCCGAGGAGCTGGCCGGTGCCGATGTCGTCGCCGCCGAGGACACCCGGCGGCTGCGGCGCCTCACGCAGGCGCTGGGGGTGACGCCCAAGGGGCGTGTGGTGTCGTACTTCGAGGGCAACGAGGCCGCTCGTACGCCCGAGCTGGTCGAGGAGCTCGTCAAGGGCGCGCGCGTGCTGCTCGTCACCGACGCCGGGATGCCGTCGGTCTCCGACCCCGGGTACCGGCTGGTCGCCGCCGCCGTCGAGAAGGACATCCGGGTCACCGCCGTACCCGGCCCGTCCGCCGTGCTCACCGCGCTCGCGCTGTCCGGGCTGCCCGTCGACCGCTTCTGCTTCGAGGGATTCCTGCCCCGCAAGGCGGGCGAACGGCTGTCCCGGCTGCGGGAGGTCGCTCACGAGCGCCGGACGCTCGTCTACTTCGAGGCCCCGCACCGGCTCGACGACACCCTCGCCGCCATGGCCGAGGTGTTCGGCACCGAGCGGCGGGCCGCCGTCTGCCGGGAGCTGACCAAGACGTACGAGGAGGTCAGGCGCGGCGGGCTGGGCGAGCTGGCCGCGTGGGCGGCGGAAGGCGTACGGGGTGAGATCACCGTCGTCGTCGAGGGCGCGCCGCAGAAGGGGCCCCAGGAACTCGACGCCGAGGAACTGGTCCGGCGGGTGCGGGTGCGCGAGGAGGCGGGGGAGCGGCGCAAGGAGGCGATCGCCGCGGTGGCCGCCGATGTCGGGCTGCCGAAGCGCGAGGTGTTCGACGCGGTGGTGGCGGCGAAGAACGCGGGGGCGTGAGCTGAGGGGCGCCGGGGGAGGGTGTGAGCCGGGGTTGTGAGCCGGCGCACTATGCCCTCTGAGCAGGGCGTATCTCCTCTGAGCGAGCGCCCCATGGGTGGGCAAAGAGCCATCGTAAAAGGCAAAGCCCGGACCGGGTCAACAGGGCGCTTTGGCAAGGAACGCCCAAATCGGCTCCAACACTCGACAGGCCTGCTGCGCTCGTGCTGGTGGAGGCGTCCACTGGGTTGAGGGGCATACCGGCCCCTCGCCCCAGCGGACAAACAGGAGCTGGCATGAGCGAGATCGCAGCGCGGACCGACCTCCGCGCCGGTGCGACGGCTGTCGTCAACGAGTCGTATTCCTTCGCCTGCATGCGCTGCGGGCACGGGTGGGAGCAGTCGTACGAGATAGAGCACCACGTGGACGCCGATGGCCGGGAGTTCGTGATGTACGTGGTGAACGGCCAGGTGGTGCCCTCTCCGCTCAGCAGGCCCTCCTGCGCGAACTGCGACCACCGTGTCGTACGGATCATGCGGCCGGGGCGGGTCGCGTCGGCCCAGGACGCGGCGCACTCGCAGCGGCCCGCGGGATCGGTGAAGGCGCCGACGGTGGACGGGGAAGGCACGGAGCAGCACCACTGGCATCTGTCCGATCTCCTGCACGCGTTCCAGCGCCGGGCGAGCTGAGCCGATCGCCGGCAAAGATCGCCGGCAAAGGGGGGCCATGCCCCTTTCGTAGGATCGGGGCATGCCTTCGAACACCTCCGGCACCGCGGACAAGCACGGCAAGAACACAGCGCCGCCCCTCCCGGAGCCACTCCGGGTTCCGGTCGCCGACTCCCACACCCACCTCGACATGCAGTCCGGGACGGTGGAGGAGGGGCTCGCGAAAGCCGCGGCGGTCGGGGTGACCACGGTCGTGCAGGTCGGGTGCGACGTACGCGGCTCGCGGTGGGCCGCCGAGACGGCCGCGCGGTACGACGCCGTACACGCGACGGTCGCCCTGCACCCCAACGAGGCCCCGCGCATCGTCCACGGAGACCCCGACGGATGGTCCCGGCAGGGCGCGCGCACGCCGGGCGGGGACGCCGGGCTCGACGAGGCGCTCGCCGAGATCGACCGGCTGGCCGCGCTGGAGCAGGTCAAGGGCGTCGGCGAGACGGGACTGGACTACTTCCGCACCGGGCCCGAGGGCAAGGAGGCGCAGGAGAGGTCCTTCCGCGCCCACATCGAGATCGCCAAGCGGCACGGCAAGGCCCTCGTCATCCACGACCGCGACGCCCACGCGGATGTGCTGCGCGTCCTGAAGGAGGAGGGCGCCCCCGAGCGCACGGTGTTCCACTGCTACTCCGGGGACGCCGAGATGGCGGAGATCTGCGCCCGCGCCGGATACTTCATGTCCTTCGCCGGCAACGTCACCTTCAAGAACGCCCAGAACCTGCGTGACGCCGTGGCCGTGGCCCCCCTGGAGCTGCTCCTGGTGGAGACGGACGCCCCCTTCCTCACCCCCGTGCCGTACCGCGGACGGCCCAACGCCCCGTATCTCATTCCGGTCACGGTGCGCGCCATGGCCGCCGTACGCGACATCGACGAGGACGCGCTGGCGTCGGCAGTAGCGGCCAACACGGCACGTGCGTTCGGCTACTGACCTGATCTACTGACCGATACCGACCGACCCGAACGCAACGCTGGGTAGTCGCGTCGCTTTGGAGAGTGACGATCGCTCCGCTAGGTTCCTGGGGCCCGATCCTGACCCCTCTGGCTCCCTGGAGCGTGTCGGCGTGAGCAACTCGCAATTCCAGACGTACGAGACGTATGACCAGACGTACGAGCCGCATCAGCCGTGCCAGCCGTACGAGCTGTGCCAGCCGTACGAGCCGTACGAGCCGTACTTGCCGTACGAAGACACGTACCGGCCCGCTTACGAGACGACCGCGGCGACGCCCGGGCCCGAGCTGCCGCGGCAAAGCGCGCCAGGCGGGCGTCCAGGTGGGCGTGGCGCGCGTCGGCGCAAGGCGCGGTACGCCGAGCGCTCGGACGGCACCATGCGCCGTCTGCTGCCCCAGGCGCTGGTCGTCGCCTTCCTCGCGGGCGGCACCACCGCGTTCGTCGCCGACGACAAGGCGATCGAGCTGAGCATCGACGGCACACCGCGCACGCTGCACACCTTCGCCGACGACGTCACCGAACTGCTCACCGAGGAGGGCGTGGCGCTCGGCGCGCACGACGTGGTCGCGCCCGCCCCCGGCGAGGAACTCGCCAGCGGCGACGAGGTCGCGGTGGAATACGGGCGTCCCGTACTGCTCACCCTCGACGGCCACCGGCACGAGGTGTGGACGACGGCACGCACGGTGGAAGGGGCGCTCGAACAGCTCGGGGTGCGTGCGGAGGGCGCGTACCTGTCCGCTGCGCGCTCCCGGCGCATCGGACGCGAGGGCCTCGCGCTGGACGTACGTACCGAGCGCTCCGTGACGATCATGGCGGACGGCCGGGCGCGCACGATCCGCACGAACGCGGCGACCGTGGGCGAGGCCATCGAGGAGGCCGGGATCACGCTGCGCGGGCAGGACACCACGTCCGTCCCGTCCGGCAGCTTCCCGCGCGACGGGCAGACCGTCACCGTGCTGCGGATCACCAGGACGAAGGAGGTCCGCGAGGAGCGGATCCCGTTCGAGGTGGAGCGGACCGACGACCCCTCGCTGTTCCGGGGCACGGAGGTCGTCGAGCGGGCCGGGCAGCCGGGGCTGCGGCGGATCACGTACTCCCTGCGCACCGTCAACGGCGTCAGGCAGAAGCCGCGGTGGATCAAGTCCGAGGTGGTGCGCGAGCCGCGCGCGCAGGTGGTGAAGGTCGGGACGCAGCCGCTGCCGACGTCCGTGCGGGGCGCGGATCATCTGAACTGGCAGGGGCTCGCGGCCTGCGAGTCCGGGGGCCGGCCGAACGCGGTCGACTCCTCGGGGACCTACGGCGGGCTGTACCAGTTCGACACGCACACCTGGCAGAGCCTCGGCGGGGAGGGCCGCCCGCAGGACGCACCGGCGGCGGAGCAGACGTACCGGGCGAAGAAGCTGTACGTACGGCGGGGGGCCAGTCCTTGGCCGCACTGTGGGAGGCGGTTGCAGGGGTGAGCGGGGCGAGGGGGGCCTCCGCCCTGTACCGTCACGGCCCCTCCCCGCCGCCCCGTACCCTTGTCGCCGTGAGCAGCAGCCCCACCCCAGACGCCCTCCTCGGGCCCGCCGAAGTCCGTGAACTGGCGGCCGCCCTCGGCGTACGCCCCACCAAACAGCGCGGCCAGAACTTCGTGATCGACGCGAACACGGTCCGCCGTATCGTCCGCACCGCTCAGGTCCGCCCCGACGACGTGGTGGTCGAGGTGGGACCCGGGCTCGGCTCGCTCACCCTGGGACTGCTGGAGGTGGCCGACCGGGTCGTCGCCGTCGAGATCGACGACGTCCTGGCCTCCGCGCTGCCCGCGACCGTCGCGGCGCGGATGCCTCAGCGGGCGGACCGTTTCGCGCTGGTGCACGCCGACGCGATGCACGTGTCCGAGCTGCCGGGCCCCGCCCCGACGGCGCTGGTGGCGAATCTGCCGTACAACGTCGCCGTACCGGTCCTCCTCCACATGCTCGAAACCTTCCCGGGCATCGAGCGCACCCTCGTCATGGTCCAGTCGGAGGTCGCCGACCGCCTCGCCGCCCCGCCCGGCTCGAAGGTCTACGGCGTCCCCTCGGTCAAGGCCAACTGGTACGCCGAGGTCAAGCGGGCCGGCGCCATCGGGCGGAAGGTCTTCTGGCCGGCGCCCAACGTCGACAGCGGGCTGGTCGCGCTGGTACGGCGGACCGAGCCGCTCAAGACGACCGCCTCCAGGCGCGAGGTCTTCGCCGTCGTCGACGCGGCCTTCGCCCAGCGCCGCAAGACCCTGCGGGCGGCGCTCGCCGGGTGGGCCGGGTCGGCCGCCGCCGCCGAGGCGGCCCTCGTCGCCGCGGGCGTCTCGCCGCAGGCGCGCGGGGAGGCGCTGACGGTGGAGGAGTTCGCGCGGATCGCCGAGAACCGCGTCGCCGCGGAGAACGAGGAGCCCGGTAAGTGAGTGTCACCGTCCGCGTCCCCGCCAAGGTCAACGTCCAGCTCGCGGTGGGCGCCGCCCGCCCCGACGGCTTCCACGACCTGGCCAACGTCTTCCTCGCGGTCGGCCTCTACGACGAGGTGACGGTGACCCCGTCCGACGAGCTGAGCGTCACCTGCGCGGGCCCGGACGCCGACCAGGTCCCCCTGGACCGTACGAACCTGGCGGCGCGCGCGGCGGCAGCACTGGCCGAGCGGTACGGCCGTACCCCTGCCGTCCACATCCACATCGCCAAGGACATCCCGGTGGCGGGGGGCATGGCGGGCGGCAGTGCGGACGGCGCGGGCGCGCTGGTCGCGTGCGACGCGCTGTGGGGCACCGGCGCCTCCCGTGAGGAACTCCTCGACATCTGCGCCGAGTTGGGCAGCGATGTGCCGTTCAGCCTGGTGGGCGGGGCGGCGCTCGGCACCGGGCGTGGCGAGAAGCTCCGGCCCCTGGAAGTGGGCGGGACCTTCCACTGGGTGTTCGCGATGGCGGGGCGCGGGCTGTCGACCCCGGCCGTGTTCCGCGAGTTCGACCGGCTGGGCGAGGCTCTGGACATCCCCGAGCCGGTCGCCTCCCAGGAACTGCTCGACGCCCTCGCGAAGGGCGACCCCGACGCACTCGCCGCCGCCGTCTCCAACGACCTTCAGCCCGCCGCCCTCTCCCTCTTCCCGGAACTGTCCGACACCCTCGCGGCGGGCCGCGCCGCCGGCGCCCTCACCGCGCTGGTCTCGGGCTCGGGCCCGACCACGGCGTTCCTCGCGCGGGAGGGCGAGTCGGCGGGGCGGGTGGCGGAGGGGTTGCGGGCGTCGGGTACGTGCCGGACGGTGCGGATGGCGTCGGGGCCGGCGCTGGGGGCGACGGTCCTGCGCTGACCCCCCGGTGCCGGTGCGGGCGGGTGCCGGTGCGGGCGCTGCTGGGGGCTCCGCCCCCAGACCCCCGGCCTGTGCCCACCCACCACCCGACGCGGAATCCAGCCCGTCCGGCGTTTGAGGACGAGGCCGTTCAGGCCGAAGGGGGTCTGGGGCGCAGCCCCAGCGGGGTGCGGGGGCGGAGCCCCGCGAGGGGTGCAGGGGACGCAGTCCCCGCCGGGGTGGAAGGGGCGGAGCCCCTGGGATGGGACGGGTAGGGGCGGCGGGGGCGAGGAAAACCCGGCTCGCGCAGGACCACCCGCCCCGCCGACTACCCTGGAAGGTCGATCGTCCCCCCTGTCAGGAGAGAAATGGCCGTCAATCTGGTCAATGTCGAGAACGTCAGCAAGGTGTACGGCACTCGTGCCCTCCTCGACGGCGTGTCCCTCGGCGTCTCCGAAGGGGACCGCATCGGTGTCGTAGGACGAAACGGCGACGGCAAGACCACCCTGATCCGGATGCTCGCCAAGCTGGAGGAGACCGACACCGGACGGGTCACCCACTCCGGCGGCCTCCGCCTCGGCGTGCTCACGCAGCACGACTCCCTCGACCCGGCCGCCACCGTCCGCCACGAGGTCATCCGGGACCTGGCCGACCACGAATGGGCCGGCAACGCGAAGATCAGGGACGTACTCACCGGCCTGTTCGGCGGACTCGACCTGCCCGGCTTCCCGCAGGGCCTCGACACCGTCATCGGCCCGCTGTCCGGCGGCGAGCGCCGGCGTATCGCGCTCGCCAAGCTGCTCATCGACGAACAGGACCTGATCGTCCTCGACGAGCCCACCAACCACCTCGACGTCGAGGGCATCGCCTGGCTCGCCCGGCACCTGCGCGAGCGACGCTCCGCGCTCGTCTGCGTCACCCACGACCGGTGGTTCCTCGACCAGGTGTGCACGCGGATGTGGGACGTGCAGAAGGGCACCGTCCACGAGTACGAGGGCGGCTACTCCGACTACGTCTTCGCCCGCGCCGAGCGCGAGCGCATCGCCGCCACCGAGGAGACCAAGCGGCAGAACCTCGTCCGCAAGGAGCTGGCGTGGCTGCGCCGCGGCGCCCCCGCCCGTACGTCCAAGCCGCGCTTCCGCGTCGAGGCCGCCAACGAGCTGATCGCGGACGTACCGCCGCCCCGCGACAGCAGCGAGCTGATGAAGTTCGCGTCCTCGCGGCTCGGGAAGACCGTCTTCGAGCTGGAGGACGTCACCGTCCAGGCGGGCCCCAAGGTGCTGCTCAAGCACGTCACCTGGCAGCTGGGCCCCGGCGACCGCATCGGTCTCGTCGGCGTCAACGGCTCTGGAAAAACCTCCCTGCTGCGGGCCATGACCGAGGCGGCCCGGACGGGCGGCGAGGTGCAGCCCGCGGGCGGCCGGGTCGCCGTCGGCAGGACCGTCAAGCTCGCCTATCTCTCCCAGGAAGTCGGCGAACTCAACCCGAAGCTACGTGTGTTGGAGGCCGTCCAGCAGGTGCGGGAGCGCGTCGACCTCGGCAAGGGGCGCGAGATGACCGCCGGACAGCTGTGCGAGACCTTCGGCTTCAACAACGAGAAGCAGTGGACGCCGGTCGGTGACCTGTCCGGCGGCGAGCGGCGCAGGCTCCAGCTGCTGCGCCTGCTCATGGACGAGCCCAACGTCCTCTTCCTCGACGAGCCCACCAACGACCTCGACATCGAGACGCTGACGCAGCTGGAGGACGTCCTCGACGGCTGGCCCGGCTCGATGATCGTCATCTCCCACGACCGGTTCTTCGTCGAGCGGACGACGGACCGGGTCTTCGCCCTCCTCGGCGACGCCACCCTGCGGATGCTGCCGCGCGGCATCGACGAGTACCTGGAGCGGCGGGGGCGGATGGAGGCGACGGCGGCCGCCGCGGGTCCCGCACCCGCCGTCGACAAGGCCCTCGGCACCGAGAAGAGCGCCGCCGACCAGCGCGCCGCCAAGAAGGAACTCCAGAAGATCGAGCGGCAGTTGGACAAGGTCTCCGACAAGGAGACCAAGCTGCACGGCCAAATCGCCGAGAACGCCACCGACTTCGCGAAGGTGGCCGAACTCGACGCCGAGCTGCGGGACTTGGTCGCTCAGCGTGACGAACTGGAGCTGCGGTGGCTGGAACTCGCCGAGGACGCGTGAAGGGTGCGTGAAGGCGCATAACGGCGGCATCACGGGCCGGTCCGCCCTTGGGAACAGGGGCGGAACCGGCCCGTTGCGTTGTCAGTCCCGGGTGATAGAAAGGGCCGTCTGAGAACTTTATGAGTACGCGTCCGGGTCCCTTGCGGACCTCGGGCGTGGCTAAAAATCAGTGATTGAACGGGGGAACGCGCTGATGGCTCAGCCGCCGAATCAGCCGCCGCAGGGTGGCTTCGGAGCGCCGCAGGACCAGCCGCCGGGGCAGGGGGGCTTCGGCGCACCGCCGCCGCCCCAGGGCGCGCCTCAGACGCCACCGCCGCCACAGGGTCCGCCCCAGACGCCACCGCCGCCGCAAGGTCCTCCGGCTGGTGCCCCTCAGCCCGGGTACGGCTACCCGCAGCAGCCTCAAGCGCCTCAGGCACCCCAGGCGCCCCAGCAGCCGCCGGCGGGTCCGTACGCCCAGCCGGGTCCGTACGCCCAGCCCGGTCCCTATGGCCAGCCTCAGCCGACGGGTCCGTACGACCAGCCCCAGGCCGCGGGCCCGTACGGCCAGCCCCAGCCGCCCGGCCCGTACGGACAGCAGCCCGGCTACGGCTACCCGCCGCAGCCGCAGTACCCGGGCGGACCCGGCACCCCGCCGCCCGGCCCCGGCTCCCGGAGCCCCTTCAAGGGCAAGCCCGCGGTCATCATCGGTGCCGCCGTGGCCGTACTGCTCGTCATCGGCGGGACGGTCTTCGCGGTCACCAGCGGCGGCGACGACGAGACCCCCGCCAAGAAGCCGGTCGCTGGGCCGACCGACGACGCCAAGCCCACCGCCACCGAGGACCCGGTCAACTCCGGTGACGGCAGCGGCGACGGCAGTTCGGACCCGGAGAACCTCAACGAGGGCCGGCAGGCCGGCGAGGCGAAGGTGCTCTGGTACAAGGAGGCGCCCGACGCGCCCGGTTCCGGCGCCGACGCCGACGGCATGTGGATCACCGACAAGACCGCGGTGAAGGCGGCGTACAAGCAGCTCTTCGCCTACAACGTCGGGGACGGCAACCCCACCTGGGACCCGATCGCCTTCCCGCAGAAGATCTGCGCGGTCACCCCGCAGAAGACGTCCGCCGACAAGATCGTCGTGGCGTACATGAACGGCTCCAGCGACCGCGCCAAGTGCAACCAGCTCCAGGAAGTCGATCTCAACACCGGCGAGAAGGGCTGGGACGGCGAGGTCGCGGACGGTGGGCTGTTCGACAGCGCGCTCCAGGTCGAGCTGACCGTCACCGGCAACACGCTGATGGTGGGCCGCTCGCAGTCCGGCACGGCGTACGACGTGCGGACCGGCAGGAAGCTGTTCGACAAGAAGAAGTACGGCCAGGCCTGCTTCCCGACCGCGTTCGCGGGCGGCAGCAAGCTGATCGCCGTCTCCTCCTGCGACGCCACCGGGACGAACGAGCACGACGAGATGCAGGAGCTCGACCCCACGACCGGCAAGGCCAAGTGGACACAGAAGTTCGACAAGGGCTGGACGGTCGCGCGGACCTACTCCGTCGACCCGCTGGTCATCTACAGCACCAACGAGGACAAGAAGGCGTGGAACATCTCCACGTTCACCGCCGGCGGCAAGTTCCGCTCGCAGGTCGGCTTCGACGAGGACTTCGCTCCCGAGTGCGGCTGGGCGATCCTGGAGCGTGACCTTCAGGGCTGCGAGGGCGTGGCCGCCGACGCGGACACCCTCTACCTGCCGACCGAGGCGACCACCGGGCCGAACGAGATCGTCGCGATCAACCTCGCCACCGGCAAGGAGAAGTGGCGCGTGAAGTCCCCGGCGGACGAGTCGATGCTGCCGCTGAAGGTCGAGGGCGGCAAGCTCGTCGCGTATGTGCAGCCGTCGTACGACGCGGGCGGCCAGGTCGTCTCGATCCCGACGACCGGGAGCAGCCGTACGCCGACGAAGCTGCTACAGAATCCGGCGGGCACAGCGGACATCGAGAACGGCTTCTACTCGAAGGAAGTCGACTGGATCGACGGGCGCTTCTACATCTCGACGACTCGGCTGACCGGCAATGACGACTCGAAGGAGAAGTTGATGCTCGCCTATGGCAAGTAGCCCTTCTCTTCCCCTGTTTGTCGTCCCCGTCCCCTTCCCGGTCGTCCCCGCCGTCTCGGCCCCCTCCGCTTTCGAGGTACTCACGCCATGACCCAGCCGCCGCCCCCTCCGCCACCCAACCAGCCTCCGCAGCAGGGCGGTTTCGGCCCGCCGCAGGACCAGCCGCCGCAGCAGCCCGCGCAGCCTCCGCAGGGCGGCTTCGGCGCACCTCAGCAACCCCAAACCCCGCCGCAGGCTCCGCCGCAGACCCCTCCCGGTTACGGCTATCCGCAGGCGGCGCAGACTCCACCCCAGCCGCCCCCGCAGGCACCCCCCGGCTACGGCTACCCCGACCAGGCACCGAACCCGTACGGCCAGCAGCAGGCGCCGCAGCAGGCACCGTACGGCCAGCAGCCGAATCCCTATGGCCAGTACGGCCAGCAGCCGCCGGCCGGCTACGGCTACCCGCAGCCGACCATGCCGATGCACCCGCAGCCGGGGCAGGCGGCCGGTGGCGGGCGGAAGTTCAACGCGCAGCTGACCATCATCGTCGCGGCCGTCGTCGCGATCGCGCTGATCGTCGGCGGCGGTGTCTGGTACGCGTCCTCGTCCGGCGACGACACCAAGAAGGACGACACCGCGAGCTCCAGCGGCGGCACCGGCACGGACGGCAAGGAGGGCGACGGCGGCAGCGGCGGTGACAGCGACGGCACTTCGGGCACGACGTCCACCAAGCCGGTGGAGAAGGTGCCCGCCAACCCCGCCTCCAAGGTCCTCTTCCAGATCCCGGCGCCCGAGGTCAAGAGCGACAGCACGGTCGCCACGGCCGGTTCCTGGCTCACCGACAAGGTGTACGCCAAGAGCGGCATCGCCGAGATCGTCGGCTACGACCCCGACAAGGGCACCAAGCTGTGGACGATCCCGCTGCCCGGCCCGGTGTGCCAGGGCAGCAACCACACCACCGCCGACCACAAGACGGCGGTCATCTTCCAGCCCGCGATGCCGACCAAGGCCGAACCCTCGCACGGCTGCACCCAGGTCGCGGTGATCGACCTCGACGCAGGCAAGAAGCTGTGGACGAAGACCGCCAAGGCCGGTGACGAGCCGATCAGCTTCAACAACGTCACCGTCAGCGGGAACACGGTCGCCGTGGGCAGCACCAGCGGCGGCGCCGCCTTCGACGTCTCCGGCAAGCAGCTGTGGGCCCCGAAGCCGACCGACACCTGCTACGACTCCGGCTACGGCGGCGGCGCCAAGCTGGTGGCGGTGCGCAGGTGCGGTACGTACGACGCGGCCCAGCTGCACATCCAGACCATCGACCCGAAGTCCGGGAAGGTGATCTCCGACTACAAGATGGCGACGGGCATCGCGTACGCCAGCGTCGTGTCGACCGACCCGCTGGTGGTCGCCGCCGACGTCGGCGAGGCCGCCGAGGACGGCAGCGGCATCTCGGACTTCTTCTCCATCGACAACAAGACCGGCAAGCTGCGCACGCGCATCTCGGCGCCGAGCGACCAGTACGCGGCCAGCTGTGACGGCATCACCAAGATCGAGGAGTGCCACCAGATCGCGGTCGGCAACGACCGGATCTACCTGCCGACGGAGGAGCACGACGGCGGCGGCGAGTACAGCCAGACCAACGAGATCATCGCCATCGACCTGACCACCGGCAAGCAGACCGGCCAGCGCGCCGACGCCGGCGACGACTACACGATCTCCCCGCTGCGCATGGACGGCACCAACCTGATCGCGTACAAGCGCCCGCCGTACGACAAAGGCGGGCAGATCGTCAGCATCGACGGCGGTTCCTTCAAGATGACGAAGCTGCTGGAGAACCCCGCCACGGAGTCGGTACGGGACGCGGAGACCAGCATGCTCCCGGACTACGCCGAGATCCTGTACTCGCAGGGGCACCTGTTCATGTCCGCGGTGTACGCCAGCGAGCCGACGAGTTCGGACGACAAGGAGTACCTGGCGCTCGCGTTCGGCGCGAGCTGAACCACCTGATCGTGGTGTTGACGGACACGGCCCCGCCCCTGCTCAGGGGCGGGGCCGTGCGCGTACCGTGCATCCACCCTCGTATGCGGGGAAAGCCAGAAATTCCGTCGATCCGGGGCAGTTCTCGCCGGTAGGGGAAGCGCAACGTCGAACAAGCGTGTAGCTTCCGGGGGCATGAAGGGCGGGGGAGCCGGGAGGGGGCTCCTGTCCGCGGGGACCAGTGGGCCATCCATAGTGGGGGCAGCCACGGAGATCCATGGATGGGGATCCATTGGGGGGACTGGGGGGTTCGATGGGAGTTCGGCTCATGGTGGTCGACGACCACCGATTGCTCGCCGAGGCACTGGCCTCGGCGTTGAAGCTGCGCGGGCACCGGGTGCTCGCCGCGGCGGCGCCCGCCGCGGGCGCGGCGGAACTGGTGATCAGCCGGGCACCGGAGGTGTGCCTGCTGGGGACGGCGACACCGGCGGAGCCGGGAATGTTCGACCCGGTGGTGAAGATCAAGCGAGAGCGCCCGCAGGTGGCGGTCCTGGTGCTGGGCCCCGTACCGAGCCCGCGCGGCATCGCCGCGGCCTTCGCCGCGGGCGCGTCCGGTTATGTACGGCATGACGAGCGCATCGAGGGGGTCGAGCGAGCGATCATGAAGGCGAGGGCGGGGGAGGCGGCGGTGGCGCCGCAACTGCTGCAAGGCGCGTTCAGCGAACTCCTCAATCCGGCGGTCCAGCCGGACGACGAGGGCCAGCGCCTGCTCCAGATGCTCACCCCGCGAGAGGTGGAGGTCCTGGTCCGGGTGGCCGACGGCGAGGACACCCGCCTGATCGCGGCCGGCATGGGCATCGCGCCGTCCACGGCCCGCACCCATGTCCAACGGGTCCTGATGAAGCTGGGCGTGGGTTCGAGGCTGGAGGCGGCGGCGCTGGCGGCGCGGACGGGGTTGCTGGACCGGGCGGGGCCGGTATCGCATTCGGCGGGCGGGGAGACGCGGCCGGAGTGAGATCGCCGCATCGCGGTGGACGCCTACGGTGACCGGCCGATGGCTGACAGTAATGCGGGCGGCTACCTTCGCCTCATGAAACCGAGCTGATCCGACGAAGCTCGACCGACCGAGGGAAAGGAACACCAGCCATGTCACTCGCCCGCGTCCAACACGTCTCCATCTCGCTCGACGGTTTCGCCACCGGCGAGGGCCAGAGCCTCGACGCACCGTTCGGCCACGCCGGCGAGCGGCTGCACGACTGGATGCTGGCCACCCGGTGGGGCCGCCGGATGTTCGGCGGGACCGGCGGCACGGGCGGAGTCGACGACGCCTTCCTGCGGCTGTTCGCTCCCGGGATCGGCGCCGAGATCATGGGTGCCAGAAAGTTCGGCCACCCCGGATGGCACGAGGACCCGGAGTGGAAGGGGTGGTGGGGTCCCAACCCGCCGTTCCACACACCGGTCTTCGTCCTCACCCATCACCCGCGTCCGTCGATGGAGATGGAGGGCGGCACGACGTTCCACTTCCTCGACGCTTCCCCCGCCGAGGCGCTCGAGAAGGCCCGCGAGGCCGCGGGCGGCCAGGACGTACGCATCGGCGGCGGCCCCACCACGATCCGCGACTTCCTCGCCGCCGGGCTCGTCGACCACATGCACATCGTGGTGGTCCCGATCCTGCTCGGCCGAGGCGTCCGCCTCTGGGACGGACTGGAGTCCCTCGAGAAGGACTACCAGGTCGAGGCGACCTCCTCCCCCAGCGGAGTCACGCATGTGACGTTCACCCGTGCGGGTCTGTGAGCGGTTTCGTTCAGCGGCCGGGTTGACTTTCGTTCAACGGTAGGACCGGCATGTGTGTCGACCCTTACGACGGCGAGGTTCCGGGCCGGCCTTGTGCCACGCCCTCAACGAACGCGGTGAAGGCGCCGGTCGAGACGGTGAGCGTGCCTCCACGGGGGTTCTTGGAGTCCCGTACGGTCACTTCGGTTCGGAGGTCGGCGACTTCGACGCACTCGTTGCCTTCGCCGCCGCTGTGGCTGCTCTTGAACCACGCCACAGCCGTCGGCTCGGTCGGGGGAGTCGCTATGTCGGTCATGAGGACAGCTCCTGTCGCGCTCCGGCGATCAGCCGCGACGAGGCAGTGGTGTCGGCGGCCTGTGAACGAAGGTAGTCGAAGGTCAACTTGTAGTCACCCACGTCCTCCGCGTCATCGAGATACACACCGCGACGGCGCATTTCGATGTACACAACTGCCATGGAGTTGAGGGGCTCTCGTTCGTCGTCACGCCCGAGGATCACGAAGTGCCCGGCTCCCGCAGCGTGTGCCCCCGCGCTGAACGGGAGGATCTGAACGTCGATGTTGGGGCTCTTGGCCGCCTCGTCAAGGTGCTTGAGTTGCCGGATCATGGTTTCGGTGTCCCCGACTGTCCTGCGCAGCACTGCCTCGTCCAGGACCACCCACAGATGCAGTGCCGGGTCTTGGCGCAGGATGCTCTGGCGTTTCATCCGTGCTTCCACCATCAGCTCGATGTCCTCGTTCGAGCTGCGCACTTCACGCGCCTGATGGATGGCGAGGGCGTACTCCCTTGTCTGGAGCAGGCCGGGAATGACCGTGTTCGCGAAGACGTGCTCGTACGCCGCCGCGTGCTCGAAGGACACGAGCGGATCCAGCCATTCCGGTACCGCGCTGTCGCCGACCCACCAGCCATCGGCCTGTGACTTGGCGATGGCTACCAGGGCTTCGCGTTCCTGGGTTGTGGCTTCACAGGCGTCGGTCAGAGCCTTGACCGTGGCCCATCGGATGCGAGCGCGATCCTGCCATGCCTCGTACCGACTGACCGTTGTGGTGCTGACGCCCGCGCGTTCGGCGACTTGAGTCTGCGTCAGCCCGCATCGCTCGCGCAGCGAGATCAGGCCTCGTGCGATTTGCATCCGTCCGGCCGGGCCTGTCTGCGTGGCGGTCATGTGCCAGGTCCTTCCTGCCCCGGAGCGAACGCTCCGGCTTCCCTCAGCCAACGGCGCTGACCTTATGGGCTGTTGCGCTGTGCCGGACGTGAATTCGAAGCACGTCACCCACATCGGTGAACTCCCTTCACGGTCCCTCCTGTTGTGGGATTCCCATGGAAGGCTTCCCACGAGATGTCCGGCAGATCGCCAGGAGTTGAGAGCATGAGCAGATTCGTGGAGCGCATGGCCCGCTGGCTGCGGAGGGCCACCCTCGCCTCTGGGTGTCACCATGCAGGTCAGCCGCCTGCGGTGCGATGTCCCTCCGGCTCGTCGTACGAGCACTTCATGCCGCCCCCTCCCCGCATCGCTGCCACGGTCCAGGCTTGGTACGGGCCCATCGACGGCTCCGCCACCCCTCTCGTCCGCCCCTACCTCACGGCCCACGAGCGCGAGGAGAAGGCGCGGCTCCAGCGGCTGCGGCGCGATGCCCTGTGGCTCGCCACGTACGGCGTCGACCTCGATACACGTGACATCCACGCCTGTTTGGGGGCGGCGTCATGAGTGAGGAAGTCAATCGCGTACGACTCTTGCCATGGACCGGCGCTCACGGTCAGCCCTGTCTCCTCCTCACGGATGGTGACGGGGCCGCCTCCCGGCTCGCCGACCGGATCGAAAGCGTGCAGCTCGGGCTCGCTGACCGACTCCTCGGCCGGACGCGGGACGTGCTTGCGGCGAGAGGAACGGGCGAGGCTGAACTTCGAGCGCTGGCAGAACAGTTGGCCGACGCTCTCTCCGACGCGCTGCTCATCGCCAGATGGCGAGGCACGCGACTCGGGGGACGGCAATCGGCTCCTCCGGGCGGAACCAAGGCGGTGGCGCCGTCGCCCATGGAGGTCGGCCAAGACCTACTCGCCTTCACCCTGCTCACCCTCCCCGGCCACGACCTCGCCTCCGCACGAGCCGCGCGGCACCACGTCCGTGACATGGCCCGGTCGTGGAGCCTGCCCACGGGCGCGGCGGACGATCTGGAGTCCATCACCGCGGAGCTGGTCGCGAACGCCCTGGAACACAGCGACAGCCGCACCCTCACGGTCACTTGTGCCCTCACCGTCGGCAGGGTCGCCGTCAGCGTGACCGACGAGGGGGAGGCACGCGACGGTCGTACACCGATCGCACCAGGAGCACCCCGGACGCCGCCCCCGGAGCACGAACACGGCCGCGGACTGCTGATCACCGACTCACTCGCCGCCCGCTGGGGAAGCCGGCAGAGCGGCGAAGGCCTGACCGTCTGGGCCGAGGTCCTCGCCGGCGCCTCCAAAGACGCCGCGCGATGACCCCGTACGGGCGCTTCGAATCAAGCGGGGCGAGGGACCGTCACTCCACGGACTCCTCCCCCGCCACCACATCCGGCGGCGGCGGAGCCGTAGGGCTCAGCTTCAGCCAGGCCAGGAAGAACAGGCCCAGGAGCAGCATGCCCAGGCCGGTCCACAGGTTGATGTTGACGCCCTCGGCCTTGTCGATGTCCGCGTCCGACGCGGTGATGCCGGCGATCGTGACGATGACGCCGTACACCACGAACAGGCCGCCGATGATGCGGCGGATGTCGAAGAGGCGGGCGGCGGTCGTGGACTTGGTCTCCAGTTCGGAGACCTCCCGGTGGACGTCCTTCTCGGAAAAACCGGAGTGTTCAGACATGGTGCTTCCAATCCTTCCGCGTCAGAACGAGAACGGGATGTAGCAGGCGGCCGCGATGATCACCGCGCCCCAGCCCAGCAGGGCCGGCTTGCGGTACCAGGCGTCGTCGCCGGCGGCGGGCGGTTCCTCCATGCCGGGGGAGCGGGTGCCGTACACCAGGCCCTGGAGTTCCTCGGTCGGCTTGGGGGCCGTGAACAGGCTTACGGCGATCATGACCACCGCGCCCGCGACGAACCCCGCGATGGCGGAGACGAAGTTGGCGCCCTGGTCGGAGGGGATGTCGATGATGCCCTGCTTGTAGATCCAGAAGTAGTTCACCATCGCGGCCGTCGTGCCCGCGAGCAGCCCCCAGAAGCCGGACTTCATGGACGCGCGCTTCCAGAACATGCCGATGATGAAGACGACGAACATCGGGACGTTGAAGAAGGAGAACAGCGTCTGGAGGTAGCTCATGATGTTCGAGAAGGAGGAGGCGAGGAACGCCGTGCCGATCGAGGCCAGGACGCCGATCGCGGTGATCAGGCGGCCGAAGCGGACGTAGTAGCCGTCCTCGCGGTCCTTCTGGATGTACTTCTGCCAGATGTCCGTGGTGAACACCGTGTTGAACGACGAGATGTTGGCCGCCATGCCCGCCATGAACGCGGCCAGGAGGCCGGTCACCGCGATGCCCAGGACGCCGTTGGGGAGCAGGGACTCCATCAGGTACGGGATCGCGTCGTTGTACTGGAGGTCAGAGCCGGACGTGCCGATCTTCGGGACCAGGACCGCGGCGACCAGGCCCGGGATCATCACCAGGAAGACGATGAAGATCTTCGGGAACGCGGCGATCAGCGGGGTGCGCTTGCCGGCGGACATGTTCTTCGCGGACAGGGCGCGCTGCACCTCGGCGAAGTTCGTCGTCCAGTAGCCGAAGGAGAGGACGAAGCCGAGGCCCAGCACGATCGTCAGCCAGTTGGCGCCCAGCGGATTCGGGCTGCCGATGCCGGTGCCGCCCCAGGAGGTCATGAAGTCGGCGCCGTGCGTCTTGGTCAGGGAGTCGGACAGGCCGTCCCAGCCGCCGACCTTCTTCAGGCCCAGCACGGAGAGGGGGATC
The DNA here is from genome assembly GCF_040654815.1 of Streptomyces sp. NPDC050619. NCBI lineage: Bacteria > Bacillati > Actinomycetota > Actinomycetes > Kitasatosporales > Streptomycetaceae > Streptomyces > Streptomyces sp. NPDC050619. Next base: position 109,659 of record NZ_JBFAIR010000034.1, read on the forward strand.
AGGGCCGCCAGGATCACGAAGAACTGGAGGACCTCGTTGTAGATGGCGGAGGAGAGGCCGCCGAGGGTGATGTAGGCGAGGACGAAGGCGCCCGCGACGACGATGGCCACCCACTCCGGCCAGCCCAGCAGCGCCTCGACGACGATCGCGAGGGCGTAGAGGTTGACGCCGGCGATCAGGATGGCGGCGAAGGCGAACAGGATCGAACTCAGCAGGTGGGCTGCCTTGTCGAACCGCAACAGCAGGAACTCGGGGACCGAGCGGACCTTGCTGCCGTAGTAGAACGGCATCATCACCAGGCCGAGGAAGACCATGGCCGGGATGGCGCCGATCCAGTACCAGTGGGTGGTGTAGACGCCGTACTGCGCGCTGTTCGCCGCCATGCCGAGGATCTCGGTGGCGCCCAGGTTGGCGGCGATGAAGGCGAGGCCGGTCACCCAGGCCGGCAGGGAGCGGCCGGAGAGGAAGAAGTCGAGGGAGGTCTTGACCGAGGCGCGGGCGGCGAATCCGATGCCCAGGACGACGACGAAGTAGATGCCGAGGATCGTGTAGTCGAGCCAGTTGGTGGGGAGCCGCAACTCGGCTGCCAGATATATGGAGTTTGTGGGGGTTTGCATAAGCACTCGCTTCGTTGCGCGAACTGATCCAACGCGGAACCTACGCCGCCGCGTTCAGTTGATGAACACTCCTGTTGACGCTTTTTGTTTGATTGTGACGTTGACGGCCGTGGTGACTTGTGTTTCGATGTGTTTAGTTCTGTTTGATGATCTGCTTGATGACCTGTTTGGTGATTCGGTGGCTCGAATGAGGAGTCCGGCGTGAAGAAGACCTCGACCCGACTGGCCGACGGTCGTGAGTTGATCTACTACGACCTGCGTGACGACACCGTGCGGGACGCGATCGACCGCCGCCCGCTGGAGCGCACCGTCACCACCTCCGAGGTCCGCCAGGACGTGCTGCTCGGCGACTGTGTCGCCATCGCCTCGCACCGCCAGGGCCGCACCTACCACCCGCCGGCCGACGAGTGCCCGCTGTGCCCCTCGCAGGGCGAGCGGCTGAGCGAGATCCCGGACTCGTCGTACGACGTCGCGGTCTTCGAGAACCGTTTCCCCTCGCTGGCCGGCGACTCCGGCCGCTGCGAGGTCGTCTGCTTCACGTCCGACCACAACGCCGCCTTCGCCGATCTGACTCAGGAGCAGGCAGGGCTGGTCCTGGAAGCGTGGACCGACCGTACGTCGGAGCTGTCGCATCTCCCCTCCGTGGAGCAGGTGTTCTGCTTCGAGAACCGTGGCGCGGAGATCGGTGTGACCCTGGGTCACCCGCATGGCCAGATCTACGCCTACCCGTTCACCACCCCGCGCACCGCGCTGATGCTGCGTTCTGTCGCAACTCATAAGGAAGCGACGGGCGGTGAGAATCTCTTCGACGCCGTACTGGAGCGTGAACTCGCCGGCGAGCGGGTCGTCCTGGAGGGTGAACACTGGGTCGCCTTCGTGCCGTACGCCGCGCACTGGCCGTACGAGGTGCACCTGTATCCCAAGCGCCGCGTCCCCGACCTGCTCGGTCTCGACGAGGGCGCGCGCACAGAGTTCCCCAAGGTCTATCTGGAACTCTTGCGGCGCTTCGACCGGCTCTTCGGCGAGGGTGAGCCTCCGACGCCGTACATCGCGGCCTGGCACCAGGCCCCGTTCGGCGCGCTGGAGGAGTTCGAGGGCGTGAGCCGCGACGACTTCGCGCTCCACCTCGAGCTTTTCACCATCCGCCGTACGTCCGGCAAGCTGAAGTTTCTCGCGGGCTCCGAGTCCGGCATGAACGTGTTCATCAACGACGTGCCGCCGGAGTTCGCGGCCGAGCGACTGCGAGAGGTAGCGAGTTCATGAGCGGTAAGTACCTGGTCACCGGTGGCGCCGGCTACGTCGGCAGCGTCGTCGCCCAGCATCTGCTGGAGGCGGGGCACGAGGTGGTCGTCCTCGACAACCTCTCCACCGGCTTCCGCGAGGGCGTCCCGGCCGGGGCCACCTTCGTCGAGGGCGACATCCGCGACGCAGCCAAGTGGCTGGACTCCTCCTTCGACGCCGTCCTGCACTTCGCCGCCTCCTCCCAGGTAGGCGAGTCGGTCGTCAAGCCCGAGAAGTACTGGGACAACAACGTCGGCGGCACGATGGCGCTGCTCGGCGCCATGCGCGAGGCGGGCGTGCGCAAGCTGGTCTTCTCCTCCACGGCGGCCACGTACGGCGAGCCGGAGCAGGTACCGATCGTCGAGTCCGCGCCGACCAGGCCCACGAACCCGTACGGCGCCACGAAGCTCGCCGTCGACCACATGATCACCGGCGAGGCGGCGGCCCACGGGCTGGGTGCCGTGTCGCTGCGGTACTTCAACGTGGCGGGCGCGTACGGCGCGCAGGGCGAGCGCCACGACCCCGAGTCGCACCTGATCCCGCTGGTGTTGCAGGTCGCGCAGGGCACCCGAGAGGCGATCTCCGTCTACGGCGACGACTACCCGACGCCGGACGGCACCTGTGTCCGCGACTACATCCACGTCGCGGACCTCGCCGAGGCGCACCTGCTGGCGCTGCGCGCCGCGGCGCGGGGCGAGCACCTGATCTGCAACCTCGGCAACGGCAACGGCTTCTCGGTCCGCGAGGTCATCGAGACCGTCCGCCGGGTGACCGGCCACCCGATCCCCGAGGTCGTGGCCCCCCGCCGGGGCGGCGACCCGGCGGTCCTGGTGGCCTCGGCCGCCACCGCCCGCGAGAAACTGGGCTGGAACCCGTCCCGCGCGGACCTCGCGGGGATCGTCGCGGACGCGTGGGACTTCGCGCAGCGGCGCGGCAAGTAGCCGTGCAGCTGTAGCTGTGTAGCTGTTACGTACGGAAAGGTCAGGGGTCAGGGCATGAGCGAGGCTGTCGCAGAGGCTGTCGCCGAACGGTTCGAGGAGCTGTACGGGACCGAGCCGGAAGGGGTGTGGGCGGCGCCCGGCCGGGTCAACCTCATCGGCGAACACACCGACTACAACGACGGCTTCGTCATGCCGTTCGCCCTGCCGCACATCACGGTCGCGGCGGTGGCACGCCGTGCGGACGGCGTACTGCGCCTGCACTCGGCGGACATCGACGGCGGTGTCGTGGAGCTGCGGCTGGACGACCTGACCCCGGAGTCGGACCGCGCGTGGACCGCGTACCCGGCGGGCGTGGTCTGGGCCCTGCGCGAGGCGGGCCATGCGGTCACCGGCGCGGACGTCCACCTGACGTCGACGGTGCCGACAGGCGCGGGCCTGTCCTCGTCGGCGGCGCTGGAGGTCGTCGTGGCCCTCGCCCTGAACGACCTCTTCGACCTGGGCCTCAAGCGCTGGCAGCTGGCCCGCCTGTGCCAGCGCGCCGAGAACGTGTACGTCGGCGCCCCCACCGGAATCATGGACCAGACCGCCTCCGCCTGCTGCGAGGCCGGCCACGCCCTGTTCCTCGACACCCGCGACCTCTCCCAGCAGCAGATCCCCTTCGACCTGGCCGCCGAGGGCATGCGCCTCCTGGTCGTCGACACCCGCGTCAAGCACGCCCACAGCGACGGCGAATACGGCAAGCGCCGCGCCGGCTGCGAGAAGGGTGCCGCGCTGCTGGGCGTGGACGCGCTGCGTGACGTGCCCTACGCCGAACTGGACGCGGCACTGGAGCGGCTGGGCGACGAGGAGGAGGTCCGCCGCCTGGTCCGCCACGTGGTCACGGAAGACGCACGGGTCGAACGAGTCGTGTCCCTGCTGGAGTCGGGCGACACCCGCGCCATCGGCCCGGTCCTGGTCGAGGGCCACGCCTCCCTCCGGGACGACTTCCGCATCTCCTGCCCGGAGTTGGACCTGGTCGTCGACACGGCGCTGAGTGTCGGCGCGCTGGGCGCCCGCATGACGGGCGGCGGCTTCGGCGGCTCGGCGATCGTCCTGGCGGAGGCCGCCGACGTCGACACGATCACCAAGGCGGTCCAGGAAGCCTTCGGCTCCGCCGGCTTCACCGCGCCTCGGGTGTTCGAGGCGGTGCCTTCGGCGGGGGCGCGGCGGGTGCAGTGACGCGAGCGACGGTGCGGGGTCAGGAGGTCAGGACTCCGCACCGCCGCCGGCGAAGCGCACGGGCGACACCAGAGCGATACGGATCAGGCCGGGCTCGGGCGGCGGGGCGTCGTAGACGTAGGTGACGGTGAGAGCCGGGCGCGTGTCGTGCCTTCGAGGCGCGTCGTATAGAGCACCGGGTGTTTCTCCAGCTCAGCGCGCAGCGCCTCGACCGCTTCGAGGGCTCCTCCGCCGATGGCCTGACGGCGGGCGCGGGCTTCTTGAGCGATCTCGGCGATGATCTGCTGCGGTGCGTCGCTCACAGGGCGGTCCTGCGGGCTTCCTGAATCTCACCGACGGCCGCAGCGACAGCGGTGTCGAAGTCCGGATCCTGGCGGGCGATGATCCTGCCGCGGAACTCCTCGACGAGGCGGACGATGCCGGTGAGGTCGGCGGGATCGGCATGGTTGATCTCACGGGCCAGCTCGGCCTCGAAGTCGTCGGCGTCCCCGGGGAAGCCGTAGCCCATGGTGAGGGCGGCGCGGAGTTCGCCGATGGTGTGCATAGGGGGGAGGCGGGACGGACCTGGGTCTGCTGGGTGCGTGGTCATGGCGTTTTACGGCTCCCTTTTGCGGCGTCAGCGGGGTCCCTCCGCCCCGTCCAGGTCCTCCGCCAGCCGGCGCAGGCGCGGGCCGTACTCCGGGTCGGCGAGGGCGGCGGCGAACTGGGCTGTGAGGTAGGCCAGGGGGTTGCCGGTGTCGTACCAGCGGCCCTGGATCACCTGACCGTAGACGGCGCGGCTGCTCGCGTAGGCGTTGATGGCGTCCGTCAGGTAGATCTCACCGGTCCGGTGCTCGTACCAGCGCTTGGTCTGCTCCCGCAGCTCGTCGATGATGCCGGGGGTGATGACGTATCCGCCGATGGCGGCGTAGGCCGAGGGCGCGTCCTGCGGCTGCGGTTTCTCCACCAGGCCGGTGATGCGCAGCAGGCCGTCGCCCAGGTCCTCCTTGACCACGGGTACGCCGTAGCGCTGGGAGTCGGCCGGGTCCATCGGCATCAGGGCGAGCACCGGGCAGCTGGTCGCCTCGTAGGCCCGGATCAGCTGCTGGGCGCGCGGAACGTCAGCGACGAAGACGTCGTCGGGCCACAGGACGAGCATCGGCTCGTCACCGAAGTTGCGGGCGGCGTTGAGCACGGGAGTTCCGTTGCCGTACGGGCCGTGCTGGTCGAGGTAGGTGATGTGCCCGAGGCGGGAGAGCTCACCGACCTCCTGCACCGCGTCGGCGTACACCGACTTCCCGTCGGCCCGCAGCTGGTCGACGAGCGCCGGGTTGGGCCGGAAGTGGTCCTGGATGAGCCCCTTGCCGCCCGAGACGACGATGGTGATGTCGGTGATGCCGGAGGACACCAGCTCCCGGACGGTGTGCTCGATGACGGGCTTGTCCCCGACGGGCAGCATCTCCTTGGGCGTCGCCTTCGTCAGCGGGAGAAGGCGGGACCCCAGACCGGCGGCGGGGATGACTGCCCTGCGGATCGTCGTGGCCATGAGTGCCCCTCCCTGTGTGACATGGGACGGGAGACGCTACCAACCGGGCGGGCATCCCCACAGCACGGGTTCACAGCACGGACCGGCTCACCTGGCACCGGGGCGGCCCAACCGCTTCGTCAGCGTGTACTCCGTGACCCCCGGCGGATAGTCGTCGATCACGCACACCACCTCGTAGCCCCGCCGCTGGTAGAACCGCGGCGCCTGGAAGTCCCAGGTCTCCACCCGGGCCCGCCGGCACCCGCGCTTCCCGTACGCCGCCCGCTCCGCCTCCGCGAGCAGCCGGGAGCCGATGCCCGCACCCCGGTGCCGTTCGTCGACCCACAGGTGCGTCACGTGCAGCCAGGTCGCCCAGGTGTGGCCGACGAAGCCGCCGGCCAGGGTGTCCGTGCCGTCGTCCAGTACCCAGACATGGAGGGGGACTTCGCGTTCACCGGGAGTGCCGCGCAGGGCGCGCAGGACGGGAGAGGCCGCCGTGTCCGTCTCCCGCAGTCGAATCCGGAGAAGATCGCGCCGCTCCTTGTCGACTCCTGTCTCGATACGAAACATGCGGCTCACCATAAACGCGTCGGACAGCCAGTTCTGCAAATTACCTTCCGCTCCAGCCCCCCACCCGTACTCTGATGAACAGCACCGGTGGGGGCCGGTGCTGATCAGGGGGCGAGACAGTCGGGTACGACGCCCGAAGTGGGGGTAGCGGTCTCAGCACGGCGGCGGCCGTGCGGTGTGACAACCCCAGGCGTCGTACCCGCACTCCGTCGTCGTTCTCCGAACCTTTGGGGTATCCCCTGCTCTTTCCGGAGCCTGGGGAAGGGGGTTTCGTGGTCCGCATTCGAGTGCTGGTCGTCGACGACCATCGCATCTTCGCCGAGTCGCTCGCCGCGGCCCTGGCGGCCGAGCCCGACGTGGACGTGTCCGCGGCGGGCAGCGGCCCGGCCGCGCTGCGCAGTCTGGAGCGGGCGGCAGCCGAGGGGCGCCGCTTCGACGTGCTGTTGGTCGACTCCGACCTGGGCGGCAATGTGCCCGGTGTCCGGCCCGCCGTACCCGTCCAGGCGGGCAATGAGGACGGGCTCGTCGACGGGATTTCGCTGGTCGCCGGGGTGCGTTCCGCGCAGCCGGGCGTACGGATCGTCGTGCTCGCCGAGAAGGACGATCCGCGGCGGGCCGCGCTCGCCCTCCAGGCCGGCGCCTCCGGATGGGTGGCCAAGGACTGCTCGCTGTCCCGGCTGCTCACGGTCATCCGGGGCGTGCTGCGCGAGGAGACCCATCTGCCGCCCGCCCTGCTCACGGGCGTCCTGCGGGAGCTGACCGCGGCGCGCAAGCATCGCACCGAGAGCGAGCGGCTCGTGGAGTCGCTGACCCCGCGCGAGCGGGAAGTGCTGCGGTGCATGGTCGCCGGGCTGGGCCGCAAGGCCGTCGCCGAACGGTTGTTCCTCTCCCCGCACACCGTCCGCACCCACATGCAGAACGTGCTCGGCAAGCTCGGCGTGCACAGCACCCTGGCCGCCGTCGCGCTCGCGCGGAGAGCGGGTGTGGGGCCGGTCGACCTAGCCGGGGATGTTGTCGAACGGGGCGGTCAACTGGCGTAGCAGGCCCGCCAGTTCGCTTCGCTGGGCGCGGGACAGCTCCGCGAGGATCGCGCGCTCCTGGTCGAGCAGACCGGCCAGGGCCTGGTCCGCGCGGTCCTGGCCCTCCACCGTGAGGCGCACCAGCACACCGCGCCGGTCGCTCGGGTCGGGCAGCCGCTCCACCAGGCCCTTCTTCGCCAGCCGGTCGATGCGGTTCGTCATCGTGCCCGAGGTGACCAGGGTCTGCGTCAGCAGCTGCCCCGGCGAGAGCTGATACGGCGTTCCCGCGCGCCTGAGCGCGGTCAGGACGTCGAACTCCCAGGGCTCCAGACCGTGCTCGGCGAAGGCCAGACGGCGCGCGCGGTCCAGGTGCCGGGCCAGTCTGCTGACCCGGCTGAGTACCTCCAGCGGCTCCACGTCGAGGTCCGGGCGCTCCCGGCGCCACGCTGCGACCAGCCGATCGACCTCGTCCTCCATGACGATCAGTGTAGTGGTTGTGTCGATGTGAAGTCTCTTGATGTCAAGTCTCTTGACCACGAGATAAATCGCCGAGAAGCTGAGACTGTTCGCCCACGCCCACGGCCACAACCAGGAGGCCCCATGCCCAGCCCCACCTGGGACCCCGCCCAGTACCTACGTCACGCCGGCCACCGCGCCCGCCCCTTCACCGACCTCCTCGCCCGCGTCCCCGACCTGCCGACACAGCCACCCGCCGGGCCACCCCGCATCGTCGACCTCGGCTGCGGACCCGGCAACGCCACCACGCTGCTCGCCGCACGCTGGCCCGCCGCGCACATCACCGGGTACGACAACTCGCCCGAGATGCTCGACAAGGCACACGTCGAGCACGAGGGCCCCACCCCGGGCGGCGGCCGCCTCGACTTCGCCCACGCCGACGTGCGGACCTGGGCGCCCTCCCAGCCGTACGACCTGATCGTCAGCAATGCCACCCTGCAATGGGTCCCCGGGCATGTGGAGCGGTTCGCGGACTGGGTGGCGGGCCTGGTGCCCGGTGGCACGTTTGCCTTCCAGGTGCCCGGGAACTTCGATTCCCCGAGCCATGTCCTGATGCGCGAACTCGCCCACTCCGCCCGCTGGAAGGGCCGCCTCGCCGACACCCTCCGCCACGACGACGCCGTCCTCGCACCCCAGGCCTACCTGGAGAAGCTGACCGGCCTCGGCTGCGCGGCGGACGTGTGGGAGACGACGTACGTCCATCTGCTGGAGGGCGAGGATCCGGTGCTGGACTGGGTGAAGGGGACCGGGCTGCGGCCCGTCCTCACCGCGCTCGACGACGAGCCCGAGGCCCGTCAGGAGTTCGTCGCCGAGTACCGGGCCGCCCTGCGCGAGGCCTATCCGGCCGGCAGGCACGGCACGCCGTTCCCGTTCCGCCGTATCTTCGCGGTCGCGAGGAAAGAGGAGGCGTGATGATCTCCGCCGTGGATCATGTACAGCTCGCCGCACCGCCGGGCTCCGAGGAACGGCTGCCTGTCACCGACGCAACCCCAGTCTGCGCCTGACCTCCTCGTGCGGGATGCCCTCCCCGAGCGTGCCCTCGGCCTTGCGCCGTTGGTAGTCGGCGACAGCCAGGGAGTCTTCCAAGTTCTCGAGGACCTGGGGCGAGACCAAGAGCGCGGTCACGTTGCCATCGGTGAGGGCAATGGTCTCCCCGCCGTGGGCCACGCGGCGCACCAGGTCGTCGAGCTGGGAGCGAGCCTCGCTGATCGACATCTTCGTCACGTCGCCCACGGTCCCACAGAGCTGCCCCGCGCCCCGGCGATTCAGTGCTTCCGCCGCCCTATCAAGTGCGGCTTCGCCTCCAGCCCGTCCAGCCCGTGCCACGCCAGGTTCACCAGATGCGCCGCCACCTCCGCCTTCTTCGGGCGGCGGACGTCCAGCCACCACTGGCCGGTCAGCGCGACCATGCCCACCAGGGCCTGGGCGTAGAGGGGGGCCAGTTTGGGGTCGAAGCCGCGGCTCTTGAACTCGCGGCCCAGGATGTCCTCCACCTGGGTGGCGATGTCGGAGATCAAGGACGCGAAGGAGCCGGTCGACTGAGGAATGGGGGAGTCACGCACCAGGATGCGGAAACCGTCCGTGTACTCCTCGATGTAGTCCAGCAACGCGAAAGCCGCCTGCTCGCACAACTCACGCGGATGCCCGGCCGTCAGCGAACTCGTCACCATCTCCAGCAGACGCCGCATCTCGCGGTCCACCACCACCGCGTACAGCCCCTCCTTGCCGCCGAAGTGCTCGTACACCACCGGCTTGGACACCCCGGCCTTCGCCGCGATCTCCTCCACCGACGTGCCCTCGAAGCCCTTCGCCGCGAAGAGGGTGCGACCGATCTCCAGCAGTTGAGCCCGGCGCTCGGCACCGGTCATCCGGGTGCGACGGGGGCGCCGCGGCTTTTCATTGCTGGAGTTGCTGGAGTCGGTCGCCACGGCGTCAATCATGCCGCCTCGGCCGTCTCCCTCTGGCGCCGGGAGCGGTCCTGGTCGGTGTTACGGCGGGAATCGATACGCGAGCGTGACGGCCAGCGCACGTCATACGCCCAGCCGAGCAGCTCAAACCAGCGGATGATACGCGCCGAGGAGTCCAACTGGCCCCGCTCCACCCCGTGCCGCGCCGACGTCGGGTCGGCGTGGTGCAGGTTGTGCCAGGACTCGCCGCACGACAGGACGGCCAGCCACCACACGTTGCCCGAGCGGTCCCGCGACTTGAACGGGCGCTTGCCCACCGCGTGGCAGATCGAGTTGATCGACCACGTGACATGGTGCAGCAGGGCCACCCGCACCAGCGAGCCCCAGAAGAAACCGGTGAACGCGCCCCACCAGGACATCGTCACCAGACCGCCGATCACCGCGGGCAGCGCCAGCGAGACGAGCGTCCACATGATGAACTGACGGGAGATCGTCCGGATCGCCTTGTCCTTGATCAGGTCCGGCGCGTACTTGTCCTGCGGCGTCTGCTCCTCGTCGAACATCCAGCCGATGTGCGCCCACCACAGGCCCTTCATCAGCGCCGGCACCGTCTCCCCGAAACGCCATGGAGAGTGCGGGTCGCCCTCCGCGTCGGAGAACTTGTGGTGCTTGCGGTGATCGGCCACCCAGCGGACCAGCGGGCCCTCGACCGCCAGCGAGCCCATGATCGCCAGCGCGATCCTGAGGGGCCGCTTCGCCTTGAAGGAACCGTGGGTGAAGTAGCGGTGGAAACCGATGGTGATGCCGTGGCAGCCCAGGTAGTAGAAGAAGACCAGCAGGCCGAGATCCAGCCAGCTCACCCCCCAGCCCCACGCCAGCGGCACCGCCGCGAGCAGCGCGAGGAAGGGGACGGTGATGAAGAGCAGCAGCGTGATCTGCTCGAGCGAACGCTTCTGCTCGCCACCGAGGGTGGCGGAGGGCATGGGGGTGTCGTCGGTCGCCTTCGAAGGGTCTTCGATCACTTCGGAGCTAGAGGTCATGCGCGTCCCCTGTGGGATCTTGAATGGAGGCAGATGCCGGGCGTCGGTAACCGTGCACTGCACCCTACGGTTCCGTAACCTACGGCATCGTAAGTATGGCAGCGCGTCGCCCGGCGGCAAGAGCCCGAAAGCCTGGGCGTCCGCATGGACACCTATCCTGGAGTCGGTCGGACAGCGCGGTCCGTTCTGAAATCTTCCCGGATGTCCGGCCCGCTATGCGGCAGCCGCCGCGAGACCGCTCTCCGGGTTCCCTCCCAGACGAGCTTCAACACTGCAAGGAGCCGCACCTGTGAGCAGTGCCGACGACCTGACCACGAGCACCACGACGACCAGTAGTGAGCTGCGCGCCGACATCAGGCGACTGGGTGACCTCCTCGGCGAGACCCTCGTCCGGCAGGAGGGCCCCGAGCTGCTGGAGCTCGTCGAAAAGGTCCGCCGCCTCACCCGCGAGGACGGTGAGGCCGCCGCCGAGCTGCTGCGCGGCACCGAACTCCAGACCGCGGCCAAGCTGGTCCGCGCCTTCTCGACGTACTTCCACCTGGCCAACGTCACCGAGCAGGTCCACCGCGGCCGCGAACTGCGCGCCCGGCGGGCCGCCGAGGGCGGTCTCCTCGCCCGAACGGCCGACCGCCTCAAGGACGCCGACCCCGAGCACCTGCGCCAGTCGGTCGCCCACCTCAATGTTCGCCCGGTGTTCACGGCGCACCCCACCGAGGCCGCGCGCCGGTCGGTCCTCAACAAGCTCCGGCGCATCGCCGCGCTCCTGGAGACCCCGGTCATCGAGTCCGACCGCCGCCGCTACGACACCCGACTGGCCGAGAACATCGACCTCGTCTGGCAGACCGACGAACTGCGCGTCGTACGCCCGGAGCCCGCCGACGAGGCCCGCAACGCGATCTACTACCTGGACGAACTGCACGCCGGCGCGGTGGGCGACGTCCTCGAAGACCTCACGGCGGAACTGGAGCGCGTCGGCGTCAAGCTCCCCGACCACACCCGGCCCCTCACCTTCGGCACCTGGATCGGCGGCGACCGCGACGGCAACCCGAACGTCACCCCCCAGGTGACCTGGGACGTCCTCATCCTCCAGCACGAGCATGGCATCAACGACGCCCTGGAGACCATCGACGAACTCCGCGGCTTTCTGTCGAACTCCATCCGCTACACGGGCGCCACGGAGGAACTCCTGGAGTCCCTCCAGACCGACCTGGAGCGGCTGCCCGAGATCAGCCCCCGCTACAAGCGCCTCAACGCCGAGGAGCCCTACCGCCTCAAGGCCACCTGCATCCGGCAGAAGCTGGAGAACACCAAGCAGCGCCTCGCCAAGGGCACCCCGCACGAGGACGGCCGCGACTACCTCGGCACCGCCGAACTGCTGCACGACCTCAAGCTGATCCAGACCTCCCTCAGGGAACACCGCGGCGGCCTCTTCGCCGACGGCCGCATGGACCGTACGATCCGCACGCTCGCAGCCTTCGGCCTCCAGCTCGCCACCATGGACGTACGCGAACACGCGGACGCCCACCACCACGCCCTCGGCCAGCTCTTCGACCGGCTCGGCGAGGAGTCCTGGCGGTACTCCGACATGCCCCGCGAGTACCGTGGCAAGCTGCTCGCCAAGGAGCTCAGGTCCCGGCGCCCCCTCGCCCCCACCCCGGCCCCCGTGGACGCGGCCGGCGAGAAGACCTTCGGCGTCTTCCAGACCGTCAAGCGAGCCCTGGAGGTCTTCGGACCCGAGGTCATAGAGTCGTACATCATCTCGATGTGCCAGGGCGCGGACGACGTGTTCGCCGCCGCCGTCCTCGCCCGCGAGGCCGGCCTCGTCGACCTGCACGCCGGCTGGGCCAAGATCGGCATCGTGCCGCTGCTGGAGACGACGGACGAGCTCAAGGCCGCCGACACCATCCTCGAGGACATGCTCTCCGACCCGTCCTACCGGCGCCTCGTCGCGCTGCGGGGCGATGTCCAGGAGGTCATGCTCGGCTACTCCGACTCGTCGAAGTTCGGTGGCATCACCACGAGCCAGTGGGAGATCCACCGCGCCCAGCGGCGGCTGCGTGACGTGGCCCACCGCTACGGCGTACGCCTGCGCCTCTTCCACGGCCGCGGCGGCACCGTCGGCCGCGGCGGCGGCCCCTCGCACGACGCGATCCTCGCCCAGCCCTGGGGCACCCTGGAGGGCGAGATCAAGGTGACCGAGCAGGGCGAGGTCATCTCCGACAAGTACCTCGTGCCCTCGCTGGCCCGCGAGAACCTGGAACTGACCGTCGCGGCCACCCTCCAGGCCTCCGCCCTGCACACGGCTCCCCGCCAGTCGGTCGAGGCGCTCGCCCGCTGGGACGCGGCGATGGACGTCGTCTCCGACGCGGCCCACTCCGCCTACCGCAGGCTCGTCGAGGACCCCGACCTGCCCGCGTACTTCTTCGCCGCCACCCCGGTGGACCAGCTCGCGGACCTGCACCTCGGCTCCCGGCCCTCCCGCCGCCCCGACTCCGGCGCGGGGCTCGACGGGCTGCGGGCCATCCCGTGGGTCTTCGGCTGGACCCAGTCACGGCAGATCGTGCCCGGCTGGTTCGGCGTGGGCTCGGGGCTGAAGGCGCTGCGCGAGGCCGGCCTCGACACCGTGCTCGACGAGATGCACGAACACTGGCACTTCTTCCAGAACTTCGTCTCCAACGTCGAGATGACCCTGGCCAAGACCGACCTGCGGATCGCCCAGCACTACGTCGACACCCTCGTCCCCGACGAGCTGAAGCACGTCTTCGACACGATCAGGACCGAGCACGAACTGACCGTCCGCGAGGTGCTCCGGGTGACCGGCGAGCAGGAACTGCTGGCCGCCACACCCGTCCTCAAGCAGACCTTCACCATCCGCGACGCCTACCTGGACCCGATCTCCTACCTCCAGGTGACCCTCCTCAAGCGCCAGCGCGACGCGGCAGCCGCGGGCGAGCAGCCCGACCCGCTCCTGTCCCGGGCCCTGCTGCTCACGGTCAACGGCGTGGCGGCGGGCCTGCGCAACACCGGCTGACGGTCTCTTCGGAAAGGGCGGTGCCCCCCGCGCCGCGGGACACAGGGGGGCCCCCCCCGAGCCCTCT
>NZ_JBFAIR010000035.1:0-20646 GCF_040654815.1 Streptomyces sp. NPDC050619
GTGCCGTGCGGGTGGTCGGCACTCCCCTCGGAGCGGGGGAAGAACTCGTACCAGGAGCCGTACAGGGCGCGTTCGCGTTCCACCAGCAGCGGCAGTGTCCGCGAGGCGGTCACCAGCTCCCGCAGCGGATGCCGGGCCAGCACCGCGTCCACCTCCGGCGTCAACGCCGCGGCCAGCCGCGACGCCGCGGGACGGGTCTCGTCCCGCAGGGCGTCGGCGGCGGCGAGGATCACGTCCCGATGGCCGCCGTCCCTCGGCACACCGGCGGCGGCCCGCTCGTACAGCCGCGCGCCCTCCTCCAGCACCGACTCGGTGTCCATCCCCGCGGGGATCTTGATCTGCGCGTGGTGCCGCCAGGTGGTGATGGGATCGCCCCACGCCTCCACCGTGTACGTCCAGCGGCCCGGCGCGCCGGCGGTGACGGTGGCGCCCCACCGGTCGGTGCCCGGGGCCAACTCCCGCATCGGCGTCCAGGGACCGGGGCGGCCTTCCGGGTCCCTGAGGACGACGTTGGCGGCGACGGCGTCGTGCCCCTCGCGGAACACGGTGGCCGAGATCTCGAACGACTCGCCGGTCACCGCCTTGGCGGGCCTGCGGCCCTGCTGGACGACCGGGCGGACGTCGAGGACGGGTATGCGCCCCAGCGCCGGGACGTCAGCCGGGACGTCGTCCACGGAGGGTTTCTCCGGGACCGGCGGGCCGGCCTCGACCGGGCGCACGGGGGGTGCGTCTGTGCTGCGTGTCGGGGGTGCTGACGAGTGGTGCGTGGCGGGCATGACCGCTCCTGTCCGCATCAACGTGGGTGGGCGGATGGGGGTGTGGGGAGGTGGGTCCCGCGTGGCACACCTGGGGCGTGCCAGTGCTGAGACTGTGCTGTAGCTGTGCTGCGCCTGCGAGGTGTACCGGAGGAGCCTTCCCACCCTATTCGGGTGGGCAATCCGGCACTTTGTTAACTACTCACGCGTATGTCTACACACAAGACCGGCCCCGTTCGCGCCGAACGGGGCCGGTGCTGGGACTTGGACATTATGAGCGCGGCACTTGCAGAAGTTTGTTCGGTGAGCCGAGTCCCCGGCCGGAGACCTTTCCGGACGCGGCCAGCGTGACGAGTGTCTCCCCGACCTGTGCGGGAGTGGCCCTCCGATGGCCCGCGAGATAGAGCGCGGCGGCGCCCGCGGCGTGCGGCGACGCCATCGACGTACCGGAGTAGGTCGCCCGGCCGGTGTCGCTCGCGTAGGACGTCGAGGTGATCGACGCGCCCGGTGCGAACAGGTCGAGGGCCGAGCCGTAGTTGGAGAAGCCGGCCCGCGCGTCCCGCTTGTCGCTCGCGCCGACCGTGATCGCCTGCCGTACGCCCGCGGGGGAGTAGAGACCGGCCGGCATCCCTTCGTTGCCCGCCGCGACGGTGTACGTGACACCGGACGCGATCGAGTTGCGTACGGCGGCGTCCAGCTGGGCGTTGTAGAAGCCGCCCAGGCTGAGGTTGGCGACCGCGGGCTTCTTCGCGTGCCTGGTCACCCAGTCGATGCCGGCGACGACCCGGGCCGTGGTGCCCGCGCCGTTGCTGTCGAGGACGCGTACGGCGACCACCTTGGCCTTCTTGGCGACGCCGTACTTCGTGCCGGCGGCGATGCCGGCGACATGCGTGCCGTGCCCGTTGCCGTCGCTCGCCGCCTTGTCGTCGCCGACGAAGTCCCAGCCGCTGCTCGCCCGGCCGCCGAAGTCCTTGTGGCTGGTCCGGATGCCGGTGTCGATCACGTAGACCGTCGCTCCCGCGCCCTGGGACTCCGGCGAGGTGTAGCTCCTGTCGAGCGGCGGCTTCGGCTGGTCGAGGCGGTCCAGGCCCCAGGACGGCGGGTTCTTCTGGACGTGGTCGAGGCTCACGCGGGTGTCTTGGTCGAGGCCCACGCGGGTGTCCTGGACGACCGAGGCGACCCGGGAGTCCGCCGCGAGCAGCTTCGCCTGTCTCTCGTTCGCCTTGACGGCATAGCCGTTGAGGACCGTGCCGTAGGTGTGGCTGATGTGCGCCCCATATGTCCCGGCGAGACCCTTTCCGTCTGCCGACGAGGCCTTTGTTCCCCCCTTGAGCGTCACCAGGTAACTTCCGCTGACGGAGCCGGGCTGGCCGGCGCCGAGTATCCGGCCCTCCGGTGCGGCGTGCGCGGGCAGGGTGATGGCCGAAAGTGCCGCGGCACAGGTGACCGCGGTCAGACCCCCCGCCCGGCGCAGAGGCCGCCTTCGCGTCGGTGCCATGGCTGTGTCCCCCTCCTCGACTCGGCGTACGGCAGCCGTGTTTCGCCGGGTGCACCCCGGTTGCCGGCCGGTACGCCACTTGGGCAGCCTCTCGTGCGGTGTGAAGTACCACAAGGACGCCTACAGGGGTGGAATCGGCCAAATCGGAAGCAGCAGGCACGCTGGTAGCGTCATGACGGACGATGAGACGCACAGCGTTGTGCGTCCGCGACAGCGACTCGCGCCGAGGTGGCAAGTGAAGGCGATCCGTCGATTCACCGTCCGACCCGTCCTCCCTGAATCCCTGCGGCCGCTCAGCGACCTCGCGCGCAATCTGCGCTGGTCCTGGCACGCGGAGACCCGTGACCTCTTCCAGTCCGTCGATCCGGAGCGCTGGGCCTCCTCGGACGGCGATCCCGTACGGCTCCTCGGCAGCGTGCGCACCGCACGGCTCGCCGAACTCGCCGAGGACCGCCGCTTCCTGCGTCGGCTCACGGCGGTCGCCGACGACCTGGGCGACTACGTCACCGGCGACCGCTGGTACCAGACCCAGCCCGCCGAACTCCCCGCCGCCGTCGCCTACTTCTCGCCCGAGTTCGGCATCACGGCCGCCCTGCCCCAGTACTCCGGCGGCCTCGGCATCCTGGCCGGCGACCATCTCAAGGCGGCCAGCGACCTCGGCGTGCCGCTGATCGGCGTCGGACTCCTGTACCGGCACGGCTACTTCCGCCAGTCCCTGTCCCGGGACGGCTGGCAGCAGGAGCACTATCCGGTCCTCGACCCCAACGAACTGCCCGTCGCCCCCCTCAGGGAGGCCGACGGCACCCCGGCCGACGTCTCCCTCGCCCTGCCCGGCGGCAAGCAGCTGCGCGCCCGTATCTGGCTGGCCCAGGTGGGCCGGGTCCCGCTGCTGATGCTGGACTCGGACGTCGAGGAGAACGACCTCGGCGAACGCGGGGTGACCGACCGGCTCTACGGCGGCGGCAGCGAGCACCGGCTGTTGCAGGAGATGCTGCTGGGCATAGGAGGAGTGCGGGCGGTACGGACGTACTGCCGACTGACCGGCCACCCCGCCCCGGAGGTCTTCCACACCAATGAGGGCCACGCGGGCTTCCTCGGCCTGGAGCGGATCGCCGAACTCTGCGACCAGGGGCTCGATTTCGACGCCGGCCTCGAAGCGGTCCGGGCGGGCACCGTGTTCACCACCCATACCCCCGTCCCGGCCGGCATCGACCGCTTCGACCGCGAGCTGGTCGCCCGCCACTTCGGCGCCGACGCCGAACTCCCGCGCATGGACGTCGGACGCATCCTCAACCTGGGCATGGAGACCTACCCCGGCGGCGAACCCAACCTCTTCAACATGGCCGTGATGGGCCTGCGCCTGGCCCAGCGCGCCAACGGGGTCTCCCTCCTCCACGGCGCGGTCAGCCGGGAGATGTTCTCCGGACTGTGGCCGGGATTCGACCCCGAGGAGGTGCCGATCACCTCCGTGACGAACGGCGTGCACGCCCCGACCTGGGTCGCCCCCGAGGTGCTCCGGCTCGGCGCCCGGCAGGTCGGCGCCCAGCGCACCGAGGACGCCCTGACGGTCGGCGGCTCGGACCGCTGGGACGCGGTCGCGGACATCCCCGACCAGGACATCTGGGAGCTGCGGCGGAACCTGCGCGAGCAGCTGGTGACGGAGGTGCGCGAGCGGCTGCGGGCCTCTTGGCGGCAACGCGGCGCGGGGACGGCCGAGTTGGGCTGGATCGACGGTGTGCTCGACCCGGATGTCCTCACGATCGGATTCGCGCGGCGCGTCCCGTCGTACAAACGCCTGACCCTCATGCTCCGCGACCGCGACCGCCTGATGGAACTCCTGCTCCACCCCGAGCGCCCGATCCAGATCGTCGTGGCGGGCAAGGCGCACCCGGCGGACGACGGCGGCAAGCGCCTGGTCCAGGAGCTGGTGCGATTCGCGGACGACCCGCGCGTGCGCCACCGCATCGTCTTCCTCCCCGACTACGGCATGGCGATGGCGCAGAAGCTGTACCCCGGCTGCGACATCTGGCTGAACAACCCGCTCCGCCCCCTGGAGGCGTGCGGCACGTCCGGTATGAAGGCCGCCCTGAACGGCTGCCTCAACCTCTCCGTCCTGGACGGCTGGTGGGACGAGTGGTTCCAGCCCGACTTCGGCTGGGCGATCCCCACGGCGGACGGCGCGGGCACCGACCACGACCGCCGCGACGACATAGAGGCCGCCGCGCTCTACGACCTGCTCGAACAGCGGGTGACCCCGCGCTTCTACGAACACGGCCAGCACGGCCTGCCCGACCGCTGGATCGAGATGGTCCGCCAGACGCTCACTCTGCTCGGCCCGAAGGTGCTGGCGGGCCGCATGGTCCGCGAGTACGTCGAGCGCCTCTACGCCCCGGCCGCCCACGCCCACCGCACGATGACCCCGGACCTGGCGGGCGAGGTCGCCGAGTGGAAGTCCAAGCTGCGCGCGGCCTGGCACGGCGTGAGAGTCGACCACGTCGAGACGACCGCCGCCACGGCCACGGCGGAACTCGGCACGACCCTGGGCCTTCGCGTGCGCGTGGCACTCGGCGACCTCGGCCCCGACGACGTCGAGGTACAGGCGGTCTCGGGCCGCGTGGACGAGGAGGACCACATCACCGACGCGACGACGGTCCCCCTGAAACCGGCGGGCGGCCCGGACGCGGAGGGGCGGTGGGTGTACGAGGGTCCACTGTCCCTGGACCGCACGGGCCCGTACGGCTACACGGTCCGGGTCCTTCCCGCGCACCGGCTGCTGGCGTCGAGCGCGGAGCTGGGTCTGGTGGTGGCGCCGTCGGAGGAAGTGGTGGAGGGGGCGGGGGTGTTGATGCGGTGAGTTCGGTGCTTCCCGGATCACCTGCCCGCTAGAGGTCACGCGCTGAAAGAAGTTGTCCTTCACCTGGGTTCCATGAACGATCCGGGTGTGACCACGTTGTTCCTGACAGTCGGCCTGCCGGGCGCCGGAAAGACCACCAGGGCCCGGCAGCTGGCCAACGAGCACAGCGCGCTGCGGCTGACAACTGACGAGTGGATGATTCCGCTGTTCGGCGAGTCGGACGCGGACGGGAAGCGCGAAGTCCTGGAAGGACGGCTGCTCTGGCTCGCTCTGGAGGCACTGAGGCTCGGAACCAGTGTGGTCCTTGACTTCGGATGCTGGTCTCGAGACGAGAGGTCCGCGATCCGCTGGTTGGCGAAGTCCGTGGGCGCGTCCTGTCACCTCGTGTACGTGCCGGTGGACCCCGAGACCCAACGCGCTCGGATCGCCCATCGCCAGGCGACCACTCCGGATCAGACCTACCCGATGAGCGAGGCGGACCTCTCGCACTGGCGGACGCTGTTCGAGGAGCCCGACGCCGCGGAACTCGAGGGTCATGAGATCGGCGGTCCGCCTCGTGGGTGGTCGGGTTGGGCGGAGTGGGCTGCCGATCAGTGGCCGTCGTTCCGGTGAGGCGGGGCGGGCGATCTTTGCCCGCCCTTGCCGTCCGGGTTACTCGCCGCGCACCCGGGCCATACCTGGCTTATACGCACTCTCAGTACCGTCAGAGGGTGACGTATGGGGGCGACCGCGTGTCGGTACGGGGCACCGATGAGTGATCTGAAGGCGGACACCAAACGCATCCGCGAGTGCTCGCGCGCTCTCCAGAGGATTTACGACTCCTTCACGAGCCGGGCCAATCCGGCCGACGACTTCTCGGCCGCGGAACTCGGGAACAAGCACGTCGTCGACGCCTTCGACGAATTCGCCGGCAACTGGAAGATCCACCGCAAGGACCTAGCGGAAAAGATAAGAACGCTCGGCGTCATCACCGCGGAAGCGGCCAAGAGTTACGACGCCGTCGACGCGCAGCTCGCCGAGGCGCTGCGCCGCCAGGACGTCCGGGCGGGGCGCGACGGAGGACCGCCGAAGTGAGGCGTCCTCCCGTCCACGAGTGGGCCGTGCTCGGTGAGGACGGCGACCCCGTGCCCGGCGACCCGGACGCCATCGCCCTGCTCGGCCAGTCACTGCGCGACATCGCCGACGACATCTGGCGCGAAGCCGGTGACGTGGAGGCGCTGTGCACCGTGGACGCCTGGAAGTCGAAGGCGGCCGACACGTTCCGCGACACGGCACACGACACGCTCAAGCCCCTGCGGAAGGCGTATCACCGCTACGACAAGGCCGCGAGTGCCATGGGCGCACGGGTCCGCCCGGACAGCGTCGCCGACTGGGCGAGCGCCCTCGAACACGCGCAACAACTGGCCGACAAGGCACTGAAGGCGGGACAGGCCGCGCACAGCGACCACGAGACGGCGCTCAGGAGCATCAAGAACCTCCCGCCGGACACCCCGGACGACGACCCCGAACTCGTACGGCAGAAGAAGAAGCGGGACCAGGCCGCGGGTGACCTGGGCGCCGCGAAGTCGGCACTCCAGCACGCGAAGAACGTGTGCGAGGACGCCGCGAAAACGGCCGCGAAAATCATCCACCGCGCCATCACCCACGACGGGATGCACGACTCCGGCTGGGACAAGTTCGAGAACACGGTCGACTCCGTGGTGTCCGACGTGGGGGACGTCCTGAAGGAGGTCGGCGAGACCCTGGTCTCGGACCTCGCCTCCATCGGCAACGCCATGGTGCACGACCTTCCCGCCACCCTGTCGGTCCTCGGCGGGCTCGCCATGGTGGTCGCGGGGGCCGGCGAGGAAGCGGGCGGTGTCCTGCTGGACGCGACCGGCATCGGGGCGGCGCTGGGCATTCCCATCAACGTGGCTGCCGCGGCGCAGATCGCGGTCGGCTTGTCGCTGGCGGGCGCCGGGATGGCCAACATCGCTCAGGATGCGGCGGGGCCGAACCGGGTGGATATGTCGTCCGACGGGGCGGGTGGGGGAGGGGGTGGTGACTGGGAGGTTGGGGCGGCCGAGCGGACCAAACCGTCGGGAGATCCCGACCCGAGTGCCCAGCCTCGTGGGAAGCCGGAATCGCTCAGCAAGAACGACAATGCCGAGACGGTCCGCGCGAAAGGGCGGGAGGTGCATTCCGCCGAGACCTTGGCCAAACAGGGGTACGACGTCGAACAGACGCCGGGTAAAATGCCAAACGGAACGAAGCCAGATTTCTGCATCGAGGGAAAAATATTCGATAACTACGCGCCGACTTCCGACAATCCCCGTTCTATCTGGAGGGCAGTTGAGAAGAAGGTGGACAAGGGGCAGACGGAGCGGGTGGTGCTGAACCTCGGGGACAGTGATGCCGATCTCGGAGCCCTTCGGCAGCAGTTCCACAGTTGGCCCAAGGAGGGGCTGAAAGAGGTCATGGTGATCGACCGTGAGGGAAATCTAGTCCATCTGTATCCGTAGAAACCAAGGAAGTCGCTCTGTATGGCAATCGAATACGACCTCGACATCGCCACGGGATCGTCCGCAGACGCAGTTGCTGCCTGGCTTACTGAAATCGGCAAGAGGATCGGTGTGTTTGACGCGTCGATCACGGGTGAGCAGCTGGCGGCCAAAGGGGTGTTCGTGTACACCTCACTAGGGACCTGCGTGACTGTGATCCAGCAGCGGCCACCACACCCCTGGGACCCAATCGTCGCCGGTCTCGGATTCACTCCGACGGTCGACGTGGGGTTCCGCATGGGTAAGGAAACGGGAACCTCGGACCAGCAGGACGACATGATCCGGTTGGTGGCACCTCTGTTGGAGCGTGTCGACGGCGATGCCGTGTTGCACTTCCAGTTCGAGGAAATCTGGCTGCTCCGCAAGAACGGCGAGCTGAGCTTGAACGAGGACGACGACCTCTGGCGCCCCCAGCGTCTGGCCCTCATCTCGCAGCCCTACCGCCGGGAAACCCACTCGATGGACGTGGATTGAGTCGGAGTCGGCCATGAAATTCAGGTTCCACGCAAGTGACATGCCCGGCCGGGACATCTGGTGCCCCGGCGTCGAGGTCGCCCACGCATTCGTAGGTACGGCCGAGGTCTTCTCCGGAATGTTCCGCGTCGACTCGGGCATCGGCGACCCCGTCGACGGCGTATGCGTCATCGATTTCCGCGACTTCAGCGCGCTCTGTGCCCTGGCACTCGCCCGGTTCAGCACATCCGATCAGGGAATCCTCCGTTCCCTGTCCCTCGGCTTCATCTCCACCTCCCTGGTGCTCATCGACCGGGCCGGCCATCCCGCCCCCGCGATGCCGGGGCCGGAGCAGGAACGGGCTTGGGCGGCCCTGCGGGAGCAGCATGCGCGGGCGATGCCTGTCTGATCGCGGGCTCGCCCTGCGGGACGCAGAGGGAAAGTACGAGCGCGGCAAGTGGCAGCGGGTCGTGACCGTGGAGCAGTGGCAAGCCTTCGTTACGGAAGCTGGGGCCGACGGCCTCCGAGGCTTGAGGCAGCCACCCCCTCCAGGGCCGGCGGCGTGCCCACGTGCGGCATCACGGCACCGCACTTTCAGACGGTAACGACCCCCGCCATGGAGCAACGGGGCCCACGTGTCCACGTGTGCCGACTACCGGGCGGCGGGCATGTTGCCGTCGCGCCAGTCGTTTACTCGCTTCCGGATGCTGGCGACCATGGGGAGTCCATCAACCTCTGCGGGCCTGAACCAGCGGACATCGGTGGATTCCTCGGATACCGCCAGTTGCCCAGCCACAGGACGAGCCATGAAGCAGATGGAGAACTCTTGCCGTACCTCGCCGTCGTCGTAGGCGAAGACGTGACGGGGGTTGGTGTAGGTCCCGACGATGCCGATGATCTCGACATCAAGCCCCGTTTCTTCGCGGGTCTCGCGAATCGCGCAGTCCGGCAGTGACTCGCCAATGTGCATGGCACCACCGGGGAGCGCCCACATGTCGTTGTCGCGCCGACGCTGAAGCAGAATGCGCCCGGAGTTGTCGACGACGACGGCAGAAGCAGCCGGAACCAAGCTGTTCGCGGCGGGGGCGTTCGGGTCGTCCTCGTAATCGCGCCTACCCATTGCCCTCCTCTTCCCATACCGGAGTGCCCCGTTTCCAGAGTTCCTCAATGTGCGAGGCGAAGCGATCGAACATGCCGTCGTCCTGGTGACGACGCAGATGCAGCGTAGGGGCATCGTGTCCAACGCTGTGCGTCAGCAAGGGCGTAACGATCATGTCGTCATCGAAACGGAACACGGACAGGTACGCATGTCCATCGCTGAACCTCGCGTCAACCCCCGGCTGATTTCTGATCTTCTCCAGCTCGGCGAGCGTCACGCGGATACGCGTCGACAGCGTGAGCGCGACAGCTTCGTCTTGCTCGCGGGACCGTGTGAGATCGCTGTCAGGGTCGCCGAGTAAAAAGCGCACTCGGCACCCCTGTGCGGCCTTACGCCGCAACGCGGTACCAAATCTGGCCTGTTCAAGCCACAGAAAGTAGTTGGTGTAACCAGCGAACGTCAGCTCACGCTCGGATTTGGTGATCAATGACCGCCAAAGCGAAGCCGGACAGCCCGACCGGTACGGATAGACGGAAACGACCTCACGGTCCGGACCGACCTTGATCGCCTTCCTTGCGGCTGCTGGCCATAACACGGTCTCCTCCTCTCCGAGTGCCTCGCAGGCGGCCCACCGATGGCGGGCACGGGGGATCCGTCCCGTCTCGGTGATCCAACGGCCGACAGTCTTGGTATCCACGCCGCATTTCTCTGCCAACTGACGATCTGTCATGCGGGCTTGGAGCATGGCGCGGCGCAGTACTTCGTTCACCGGTAACCCCCTGGGACGTTAGGCACGCTTCCAACGGTAGACCTCTTCCGTTCCTAACGGTCATGGAACGAAGTAGGAACGCGCCACCTGGGACGGAAGTGTGGAGGGCGACTGACACACAGACCCCCGCGACCGTGGCGACGGTCCGGGGGCGTGGCCACCAACCCCATGGAGGTTGACGACATGCCGCACTGTATCGGCAGCATCTTCGAACTGCTGTTGCGGTTACTGCTTCCCGCGGCGGGACGGCACCGGAGCGCTGAGACCAATCCCGTGCCGACCGTGGACGTGCAGACGGCCCGTCTCCCGCGCGTTCCCGTGTTGCGAGGTGAGGACATCGGCCTTGTGCGTCCCTACCTCGTCGCACACGAACGACGCCAGGGGGAACGGCGGCGACGGGCACGACGGCGCACGCTGGTACTCGCGACGCACGGCATCGACATCGGCCCGCGCCGGTTTCACGGGGCGGAGGTGACGGCCGGATGAGCTACGACCGCAACGCCGTTACCACGACGGGTCCGGGCCTGCGGCTGCTGCCGTGGGAGACCGACACCGGCAAGCCGTGCTTCCTGTCCACGAATGGGACCCCGGGCGCCCTGGCTCGCATCGCGGACGAGATCGAGGCGGATCAGTTGCGTGACGGCGCCGATGTCCTCATGGGCGCCCGAGCTGTCTTGGACGACCGTAAGGCCGGGGAGTACGCGCTGCGTCTCGCCCTGCGGGCGGCTACCCAGTGCCTCGGCGATGTTCTGCGGATCGCCGACAGCCGGGGCGCACGCCTGCCCCAGCCGGACGATGCCCAGGACGCAGACGACAGCGACGACGACCAGGACGACGACCCGCAGCTTCCGGCTGAGGCATGCGGATGAGCGCGGGCAACGCGATCACACGGGGCCGGTACCGGTTCGCGGAATGGACACTGACAGCCGTACCTGCCATGGCCGTGCGTCACTGCGGTCGGTGCCTCACGTGCGGCGAACGCTCCGCCGACACGGCCGACGCGGACGACGCCCAGATGTGGTGTCTCAAGCACGCGGGCCTGACGCAGCACAGCGGCTACGAGCTGTCGGCGTTCCAGTACTTCAACGCCACCATGACTGACCCCGGTATGGAGCCGCACGCGACGTAGACCGAGGTGAGGCAAGCAAGACCAGGGCCCCGACTCTCGCTTCCCGAAGCGTCGGGGCCCTTCTCTGTCCGAGCTGGAGAAGCACTCTGAGCAGGGAAACCAGGACGTACTTTCGCAAGACGTCGTTCCTGTCGCGGGCGATGCCGGGGTGTCCATCCTGCCAAGTCTGCGTAGAGAACGAGGCGGCGCACGGGTCAGTGAACGTCCATTCGAGCGCGGTACCGAGGGGCGTCGAGCCACTTCCGTACGGCCCGGCTGTACTGGCGTCGGTCATGCTGCAGTGCGTTGCGCGGGAATCGTGGCGCCACTCGGCGCACATGTACAGCCGGTCGTCGACACCCTCACCGAGCAGGACGGCCGAGAACGGGTTCGCGGTGCCGTAGTCGATGCCGCACCAGTGGCGCCGCATCGCACCACGATCTGTGTCGGTGATGGGGCGCTCGCCATGGGGATGTCACCTCCATAACGTTCCTCAAGATCAACCCTTTGGAGTTGATCAAATGTGCAGCATGGGCCCGTGAAGGTTGCGGAACTCGTTCTCGAATATCTAAAGGCCGTTGCTTGGCCCGTCACGACGATCGGGCTCGTGTGGTTCTTGCGTGCGCATCTACGTGAAGCCTTTGGGCGCTTGACGCGGCTGGAAACCCCGCTCGGTGCTGTGGACTTTGAAGTCGAGGCGCGTCACCTCCGGGAGCGCGCTGATGAGTTGGTGTCTTCGGAACCAGGGCCGGAGCCGGGGCCAGAGCCGGATCCGTGGGCGGGGGGCTGGGGTCCGGAGCCAGAACCGGAGCCGTGGGACGTCGGGGCCAGGGGCGGGGGCTGGGGTGGAGGCGGGGTGCCAGAGCCGGAGCCGGAGTCGGAACCGGAGCCGGAGCCGGGGCCAGAGCCGGAGCCGCGAGGGGGCTCTCTCTTGCGAGCGGACGCGTGGGCAAGGGACGTGTGGGCGAGCAAGTTGGACGAAGCCGACGCTTTGGCTTCGACGTCCCCTGTGGCAGCGATCATCATCGCGTGGGAGGCGGTTAAGGGCCTCGTCGAAGAGGTCTTGCCTGAGTCTTGGACTGGGCCGTCGCACGCTAGGCGCAGAAACCTCGTAAACGAGATGGTTCGCGCGGGTATGTCGCCAGTGTCGGTGACAATGCTCAGGGAGCTACACCGACTGCGCGATCGTGCAGTTCATGGCGAGCCCGTGTCGATGCAAGGCGCGCGGGATTTCGTGTCTGCTGCTCGCAGCCTGACTCATGAATTTGGGATGCATGGCGACTCAACGTGAGAGCTGTGATCGGGTCCTGCCTTCAGCGGGCGGGACTGCGGCGTCACCTCCGGCGGCATGTGAAAGGCCCCGTCAGGGGGTAGCGACGGGGCGTTCGGGTTGAGCGTACGTTCCGGAACGCCGAAGACAGAGCTAACCGAACTGCGGCCCGGTTGCGCGCGCATGGCGTCGCCGAGGGCGGCGGCGAGGGCTTCGACGCGGCGCCGCGAAGTTGTTGTGGTGAGAGGTGGGCGGGCGGCTGAGGCGGCTCCGCGTCGCGTGAGTTCGGCCCGGCTATGCCTCGTCCCCGCCGCACAACTTCCGCAACACCACCCCACACCGCCGCGCATACGCATGCTGCAACCCCCGCGTCGCGGGCCCGCCCGCCCGGGCGTACCACTTCGCGCCGCGGCTGAACGCGGAGATCGTGAGCCAGACCGTGCCGTCGCCCGTGCGTTCCACGATGAAGGATTCCTCGCCGCACTCGGGGTGGCCGGACAGTGTGCCGTACGCCCAGCCGGCCCGCCTCGGCTCCTCCACTGTCCAGACCACCCGGCACGGTGCCTTGATCATGCCGGCGAGGGTGACGGTGACGTCGACGTCGGGGGCGGCGCGGTCCGCGCTCGCGTCGATGCCGACGCCCATCGCGCGGTGCATCTCCCAGGTGAGGACCGCCTCGGCGGCTCTGCGGAAGACCTCCTGGCCCTCGCCGATGATGGTGCGCACGTGCAGGGGGTGGAAGCCGGGCGGGCAGAAGCCGTTCTCCCGGGTCGCGCCGACGTCGTCGTACGTGAAGGACATGGGTCCCAAGGGTAGGGCGGCCCCCGGGGATGCCTTCGTCCCGGGGGCCCGCCTGTCCCAACTCGCGGAAGGTCAGCTGACGTTGACCGCCGACCAGGCCGCCGCGACCGCCTTGTACTCGGTGCTGTCGGAGCCGTACAGGGCCGTTGCCGCGCTCAGTGTGCCGGTGCGGGCCGCCTTGTAGTTGGTGGTCGACGTGAAGTACGTCGTCAGGGCCTTGTACCAGATCTGGAGGGCCTTGGCGCGGCCGATGCCGGTGACCGTGGAGCCGTTGGAGGTCGGGGAGTTGTAGCTCACCCCGTTGATCGTCTTCGCGCCGCTGCCCTCGGACAGGAGGTAGAAGAAGTGGTTCCCTACGCCCGAGGAGTTGTGGACGTCCAGGTTGCCGACGCCGGAGGACCAGGAGTCCGCCGAGCCGCCGTCCTTGCTGGGCTTGTCCATGTAGCGCAGCGGGCTGCCGTCGCCGTTGATGTCGATCTTCTCGCCGATGAGGTAGTCGCCGGGGTCGGAGGCGTTGGCCGCGTAGAACTCCACGCCCGTGCCGAAGATGTCGGAGGTGGCCTCGTTCAGGCCGCCGGACTCGCCGCTGTAGTTCAGGCCCGCCGTGTTCGAGGTGACGCCGTGGCTCATCTCGTGGCCGGCCACGTCCAGCGAGGTCAGCGGGTTGGTGTTGCCCTCGCCGTCGCCGTACGTCATGCAGAAGCAGCTGTCGTCCCAGAAGGCGTTGACGTACGCGTTGCCGTAGTGGACGCGGGAGTAGGCGGCCTTGCCGTCGTTCTTGATGCCGCTGCGGCCGAAGGTGGACTTGTAGAAGTCCCAGGTCTCCTGGGCGCCGTAGGCGGCGTCGACGGCCGCGGTCTGGTCCGTGGTGGAGCTGGAGGCCGCGCCCGTGCCCCACGTGTCGTCCGCGTCGGTGAACAGGGTGCCGGTGCCGGACGTCCCGCGGGCCAGGTTGTACGTCTTGTGGCCGCCGCGCGTCCCGTCGGTCAGCTGGTACGTCGAGCCCGACTGGGTGGTGCCGAGGGTGACCGTGCCCGAGTAGAGGCTCTTGCCGGTGCCGTTCTCGATGCCCTGGTACTCGAAGAGCTTCTCGCCGGTGGCCGCGTCGGTGATGACATGCAGCTCGTTCGGGGTGCCGTCGTCCTGAAGGCCGCCGACGACCGTCTCGTACGCCAGGGTCGGCTTGCCGTCGGCCGCCCAGATCACCTTGCGGGGCGCCGAGTCGGCTTCCGTCTTCTTCGAGCCCGCGGCCTTCGCCGCCGTCAGCGCCTGCTTCTCCGCCTTGGACGTGGCGACCCGCGGGGTCACAGAGGCGACCTTGATGGTGGCCTTGACGGACTTCGTCACGCTCTTGGTCGCGCCGCTGGGGGCCTGGTGGACGACCAGGTCGCCGCCCAGGACCGGCAGGCCCGCGTAGGTGCGCTCGTAGCGGGTGTGGACCGCGCCGTCGGCGTCCTTCACGACGTCCTTGACGACCAGCTTCTCCTTGGTGCCGAGGCCTATCTCCTGGGCGGTGTCGCCGGCGTCGGCCTGCCGCTCCTGGATGAGTGCGGTGCGCGCGGCCGCGGTCAGCTGGACGGGCGCGGCGGCGAGGGGGGCCTTGTCACCGGTGGAGTCCGCGGGGGTCTGGGCGACGGCGGAACCGGTCGTCAGGGCGGTGGTGAGCAGGGCGCCGGCGGCGACGGCGGTGGCGACGGCCAGAGTTGTGCGCTTGTGACGCGCGTAGAGGGGGGTCACGCGAGCTCCTAGTGTGGGGGAGTGCTGAGAGGTTGCGCGGCGGGTGAAGGAAGAGTGACATCGGCGCCGCGTACATGTCATGACCCTCAAGTGATGTTGGCCGGTAATCGTCTGTCCGGTGAACGT
Source organism: Streptomyces sp. NPDC050619 (assembly GCF_040654815.1). Classification (NCBI taxonomy): domain Bacteria; kingdom Bacillati; phylum Actinomycetota; class Actinomycetes; order Kitasatosporales; family Streptomycetaceae; genus Streptomyces; species Streptomyces sp. NPDC050619. The sequence continues at coordinate 15,011 of NZ_JBFAIR010000035.1, forward strand.
TTCGGGGACGTTAAGCGGGACGCAAAAGCGGGTGCCATCCCGGGAGTTCGCACTACCGGGACGGCACCCGCCCTGTTGGGCCCCCGGTTTACGGGAAGGTCAGTTTCCAGCCGTTGATGTATCCGGTGTCCCGGGCCGCCACGTCCTGGACCTTCAACGTCCAGGCGCCGTTGGCGACTTCGCTCGACGCGTTCACTGTGTAGGTCGTGTTGACGTTGTCCGCCGAGTCGTTGGAGCTGGCGGCCTTCAGGCGGTATGCCGTTCCGTCCGGGGCCACCAGGTCGATCACGAGGTCACCGCGCCAGGTGTGCACGATGTCGACCGCGACCGCGAGGTTCGAGGGCGCGTTGCCCGCCCGCCCGGACACGGTGATCGACGAGGTGACCGCCGCCCCGTTGTCCGGAATCGACACGTCGGTGGCGCTCTCGAAGGAGGTGCCGCCCCCGCCGCCCCCGCCGTCGGAGCGGGCGCCGACCGCGACACCGGCCCAGGCGTCCTGTACGGCCTTGTACTCGGCGCTCGTGGTGCCGTACAGCTCGCCCGCCGCCGCGAGCGTGCCGGTGCGGGCCGCCGCGTAGTTGGTGGTCGAGGTGAACTTCGTGGTCAGCGCGCGGAACCAGATCTTCTCCGCCTTGGCCCGGCCGATGCCGGTGACCGGGAGGCCGTCCGAGGTGGGCGAGTTGTAGCTGACGCCGTTGATGGTCTTGGCGCCGCTGCCCTCGCTCAGCAGGTAGAAGAAGTGGTTCGCCGGGCCCGAGGAGTAGTGCACGTCGATCGAGCCGATGCCCGAGTACCAGGCGTCCTTGGACGCACCGTCCTGGCTCGGCCGGTCCATGTACCGCAGCGGCGTGCCGTCGCCGTTGATGTCGATCTCCTCGCCGATGAGGTAGTCACCGACGTCGGAGGAGTTGTTGGCGTAGAACTCGACGGTCGAGCCGAAGATGTCGGAGGTCGCCTCGTTCAGGCCGCCCGACTCGCCGGAGTAGTTGAGTCCGGCCGTGTTGGAGGTGAGCCCGTGGGTCATCTCGTGCGCGGCCACGTCGATCGACGTCAGCGGGTTGGCGTTGCCCGAGCCGTCGCCGTACGTCATGCAGAAGCAGCTGTCGGACCAGAACGCGTTGACGTAGTTGTTGCCGTAGTGGACCCGGGAGTAGGCGCCGACACCGTCCCCGCGGATGCCGCTTCGGCCATGCACGTTCTTGTAGTAGTCCCAGGTCAGCGCGGCGCCGTAGTGCGCGTCGGCGGCGGCCGACTCCAGGTTCGACGGGGTGCCGTTGCCCCAGATGTCGTCCGGGCCGGAGAACAGGGTGCCGGTGCCCGAGGTGCCGCGGTTGAGGTTGTACGTCTTGTGGCTGCCGCGGGCGCCGTCGGTGAGGTTGTACGTCGACCCGGACTGCGTGGTGGTGAGCGGGACCTGGCCGCTGTACACCGTGTTGCCGGTGCCGTTCTCGATGGCCTCCCACTCGTACAGCTTCTCGCCGGTGGCCGCGTCCGTGACGACGTGCAGCTCCTGCGGGGTGCCGTCGTGCTGGAATCCGCCCACGACCGTCTCGTACGCCAGGGTCGGCTTGCCGTCGGCCGCCCAGATCACCTTGCGCGGGGCGCGGTTGACCTCGGGGCTCTTGGCGTCCTCGGCCTCGGCCGCCTTCAGGGCCTGGGTCTTGGCCTTGGCGGCGGGCAGCGCGGCCGTGGTCGTGGCCGGCTCGATGGCGGCGCGGGTGGCCTTGACGACGGCCTCGGTCGCGTCGGCCGCCGTGCTGTCCACGACCAGATCGCCACCCAGGACGGGCAGTCCGTCGTAGGTGCGCTCGTAGCGGGTGTGCACGGTGCCGTCGCCGTCCTTGAGGACGTCACGGACGACGAGCTTCTCCTTGGCGCCCAGGCCGAGTTCCTCGGCGGTCTCCGCCTTGGTGGCCTCGGCCGCGCGGAGCAGCGCGGCGCGCTGGGCGGGCGTCAGCTTGACCGACTCCGAGCCCGGTATGACCTTGCCCGCGGCCGACGGTGCCTTCGCCGGGGCTGCGGTGGCGGCGCCCGACTGGACGGCCGCGGCGATCAGGGCGGAGACGCCGATGAGGGCCACTGCGGCGACCCTGCGCTGGTTGGTGCCGCGTCTGTGGGAGGTGCGGGTGTGGGAGGTGCGTCTGTGGGAGGAACTGTCTCTCAACACTGACTCCTTCTGCGTGGCCGCGGGTCGCGCGGCCAGGGGACACCGGACGGCGGGTGGGCCGTCCGGGCAGAACAGGGCGGAACCTCGTGCGAGTGCCGGGCCGGGTACAGCGGAGGAAATGTGAGGTTGCTGTGAAGCGGCCGTGGGAAGAGTGGCAGGCGAGGGTGGTTCCTGTCAGGAGCGCGTCAGGAGATTGGCTGGAACCGTTCGTTGCTCGGTGGTTGGTGTTCGATATGCGGATCGTTCGGTTCGGGGCGGTCAGGTCGGGGCGGCCGGGTCAGGGCGGGGCGTCCGGATCAGAAGGGGCTCTCGGGAATCGCGGCCAACTGCGCTTCCCACTCCGGGTACTTGGCGACCTTCGCCTGGTGCAGCGCCATGACCTTCGCGCCCAGGCCGGGATCCATGTCGTCGGAGAGGCGGACCGCCGAGATCTTCTGGATGTGGGGCAGGATCACCCGGTCCCCGTCCAGGTGCACCGGGTCGTGCATGTATCGCTCCAGGGCCGCCAGATCCGCCACGCCCGCGCAGTAGGTGTGCGTGAAGCCCTCGGCCGGATCGCCGATGTCCTGTCCGACGACCCCGAACTCGGCGGACTCGATGGACGCGGTGCGTCGCATGGCCGCGAGCACCGCGGCCTTCTCCTTCTCGGTCGTGGCGTCCTTGAAGCTGAACCGCAGGATGTTGACGATCACGGGCTTCCTCCTTGCGCGGGTGTGGGGCGTGGCGTGTCTGAAGCGTGGCGTGCCTGAACCAGCGGGTTCAATTTAATGGTCCGCTTGGTCAATCACAAGGCGGTACCCTGCACCTGTGACATCGCCAACTCGCCTCGCTCGTGGGCGAATCGACAAACGCCAGGCGATCCTGGACGCCGCCTTCACGGTGTTCGCGCGCCGGGGTTACACGCAGGCCTGCGTGAAGGAGATCGCCGACGAGGCCGGCGTGGCCAAGCCGACGGTCTACAACCACCTCAGCGACAAGGAGAGCCTGTTCCGGCACACGCTGGAGGCCGCCGCCGACGCCGTGCTCGCGGAGAACCTCGCCGTCGTCGAGCGCTTGCGCGACCCCGGCGACGATCTGCGCGCGGCTCTCGCAGACGTCGGAAACCGACTGCTCAAGGTGTGCTGCGGCGACCGCTCCCGCGCCCTGCGCTGGCTGACGTACTCCCAGGTCGGCGGCTTCCCCGACCTGGTCGAGACGGTCCAGTCCCGTACCTCGGACCGGCTCGCCGAGGCACTGGCGGACCGGCTGGCCCGGCTCTCGCTGGCCGGCCGGCTGCGACCGTGTGACCCGGCGCAGGCAGCGGAACAGTTCCTGGCGCTGCTCGTGGGTCCCTTGGAGGCACGCACCCGCCTCGGCACCCGCAAGGTGCCGGCCGCCGAGACGCGGGCGGTGGCTCAGGCCGCGGTCGACACGTTCCTGCGGGCGTACGCGGCCTGAGGCGCCCTCAGCTAGTCCGAGCCGTCCGGCCGGTCCCCGTGCCAGGACCCCCACAGCGCCGCGTACGCCCCCTGCGCCGCCACCAGCTCCTCGTGTGTGCCGAGTTCGGTCAGCCGGCCCTTCTCCATCACCGCCACCCGGTCGGCGTCGTGGGCGGTGTGCAGGCGGTGGGCGATGGCGATGACCGTGCGGCCTTCGAGTACGGCGGCCAGGGCGCGCTCGGTGTGCCGGGCGGTCGTCGGGTCCAGCAGGGCCGTGGCCTCGTCGAGGATCAGGGTGTGCGGGTCGGCCAGGACGACCCGGGCCAGGGCGAGTTGCTGGGCCTGGGAGCCGTCCGTGCGGCAACCACCCTCCCCCAACAGGGTGTTGAGCCCGTCCGGCAGCTCCCGTACCCAGGATTCGGCGCCGACGGCGACCAGCGCGGACCACAACTCCTCGTCCGTCGCGGCTGGTTCGGCGATCAGCAGGTTGTCGCGGACCGTGCCCAGGAAGACGTGGTGTTCCTGGGTGACCAGGACGACCTGGCGGCGCAGCTGTTCGGGGTCGAGGCCGACGACCGGTACCCCGCCCACGGTCACCGTGCCCGAGGTCGGCGCGTCGACGCCCGCCAGCAGTCTGCTGAGGGTGGTCTTCCCGGCGCCGGAGGGGCCGACGACGGCGAGTCGCTCCCCGGGACGGACGGTGAGGTCGACCCCGTGCAGCACCTCGCCCCCGCGGCCGTAGGAATAGCGCGCGCCCTTCACGTCGAACCGGTCGTCCGCGGGGACGGCGGAGCCGTCCGTGCCCGCCCGCGGAGCCTGGGCCAGTCCCTCCACGCGGGCGAAGGAGGCGCCGCTGCTCTGTAGTTGCTCGAGGCGCACGAGGATCTCGTCGAGCGGTCCCTCGAACTGCCTCAGGTACAGCGCTGCCGCCACGACCGCTCCCAGGCTCACCGTCCCGCGCGCGTGCAGCACCTCGCCGATGAGCAGCACCCCCGCCACCGGGAGGAGGTACGACACCTCCACCACCGGGAAGAACACCGAGCGCAGGCGCAGCGTGTACAGGCGCCTGCGCCGGGACTGGTCCAACGCCTCCCGGCTCGCCGCCACCCGGCGCTCCCGCAGCCGGAACGCCTCCACCGTGCGGGCCCCGGCCACCGTCGCCGCGAGGATCTCGGCGACGTCCGAGTTCGCCGCGCCCTCGGCGAGATAGGCGTCCCGGGCCCGGCGCAGGTACCAGCGCAGGGCGAACCAGATCGGGGTGAGGGTGACCAGGCCCAGGGCGCCGAGCAGCGGGTCGATCACGAAGACCGCGCCGAGCAGGAACAGCGCCTGCACGATGTTGATGAGCAGCTCGGGGCCGGCGTCGCGCAGCGTGGTGCCGACGGTGGCCACGTCTGCGGTACCGCGCGCCGTCAGGTCACCGGTACCGGCCCGCTCCACCACGGACGCGGGCAGCGCCAGCGCCCGGTCGACGAACTCCTCGCGCACCCGCGCCAGCGTCCGCTCACCGAACCGGTGCCCCGCGTACCGGGCCCAGCGCGCCAGCAGCAGCTGCGCCGCCGCGCAGACCAGGATCCCGAGGGCGGCCCGGTCCACCGCGTCGACGCCGCCCCCGGACCGCACCTCGTCGATGATCCGGCCCAGCAGCCACGGCCCGGCGAGCCCCACTCCGGCGGCCGCCGCGTTCAGCGCGAGCACACCGAGGAAGGCCCGCCCATCGGCACGCACCAGCCGCACGGAGGCCCGCCGCACGGTTACCGGCTCGGCGATGGGCAGTTGTCCTCGCGTCATCCCATGACCTCCTCGGTGTCGGTGTGCGCTGGTTTGGCGGTGCCCGCTTGGGTGTCGGTGTGCGCCTGGTCGGCGGTGCCCGCCTCCGCGCCGGCGTCCGCCTGTTCGGCTCCGCCCGCCTCCGCGCCGGCGTCCGCCTGTTCGGCTCCGCCCGTCTCGGCGTCCGCGTCCGCCTGTTCGGCTCCGCCCGCCTCCGCGCCGGCGTCCGCCTGTTCGGCTCCGCCCGTCTCGGCGTCCGCGTCCGCCTGTTCGGCTCCGCC